>JBGCEA010000240.1:0-4219 GCA_045105915.1 Nitratireductor sp. | reverse complement strand
TTCGTAACTGGGTAATTTGCGCGTGTCGCATTGCCTTGCGAGAGCATGAGCAGCTCTAATCTATTGGCAGAGATTGTTTGGTTTTTTTCATTAAAAAACACAATAGGCTCTGGTGTTACAGGCCACTGAAATTCTAATGCCTCTAAATTGGCAGATACGACAACTGCGCCAATGGCATTTGCCTCGCTATTTGTTTTATCTACTAATACAGTATTACCAAGGCTATCAGTCGATCTTGAAACTCTGCGGCTAAAGCGAACTAAGCGCTGGTCATTTTCAATTTCAATCGTAAAGCCAAGGCGCCCATTTATGGCAGGTTGCATAAGCTTATTAGAATAAGAATAGCCAATATGGGCCTTATCTGAAGAGGCTATCACCTTTCGATTTAAATCGACCAAATCAATTTCCCACGCGCCATATGTAAGTTGCAGAAGCGACAAATCTGTAGTGACATCTTCCCCAAATGCCTTAGCTCTTTCTTGTGCATTTATATTGTTTATATGCTCTGCAATTTTGGGATCATTGGCAACAATGTTCACAATTGCTTTGTACACATCGAGCTGACCTCGCAAGCGACTAGAAGCCTCTGAAAGGCGTACTTTTCCAAGCTCGCGATCGTTTTCAAAAGCATTTTTTAGCGCATCATAATAGACAAAAGCAGCTATAGAAGCTGCTAGAAGCGCATAAATGCTAAAGGCTATTGATAAGATACGAAACAAGACAGATTACTCTTAACTAAAACTAGGTCTATTACTCAATTTAAGGTGCAAACCCTTACGATTATAAGTTATATCTGACAATAGATATGAGCGATTTTGCCCGAATTTTCGGAAAATAGTGTTTTTGGCACTTTTATCCACCTTCTAAAATATTGATATAATTGAATAAAAAAAAAGTCGCACACAAGGCTTGTGCCTTGAGCCGTATTATTGATTGATATGGGGGCTGGTAAATAGATTCCAGCGAATTGGAGGATTCACAATGAAAAATATTATTAAGGCTGCATGCGTTGCGGCACTTGTTTCTACGTCATCTGCTGCATGGGCTGCATGTGATGAAGGCGAAGTTGTAATTAAGTTTAGCCACGTAACAAACACAGACAAACACCCAAAAGGTATTGCTGCAACGTTACTTGCTGAGCGTGTAAACTCAGAAATGAATGGCAAAGCGTGCATGGAAGTATTTCCAAACTCAACGCTTTACAATGATAACAAAGTTTTAGAAGCAATGCTTCAAGGCGATGTTCAGTTGGCTGCGCCTTCACTTTCTAAGTTTGAAAAATTCACAAAGCAATTCCGTATTTTCGATTTGCCTTTCATGTTTAAAAACATTGACGCAGTTGACGCTTTCCAAGCATCAGCAACGGGTCAAGCAATGCTAGACAGCATGCAAAAGCGTGGTCTGCAAGGCCTTGCTTATTGGCACAATGGCATGAAGCAAATGTCTGCAAATGTTCCGCTAGTAAAGCCAACAGATGCAAATGGTCTGAAATTCCGCGTTCAATCTTCAGATGTGTTGGTTGCGCAAATGGAAGCAATTGGTGGTAGCCCACAAAAAATGGCTTTCTCGGAAGTTTATGGCGGCTTGCAGCAAGGCGTTGTTGATGGACAAGAAAACACTTGGTCTAACATCTTTGGTAAGAAGTTCTTTGAAGTACAAGATGGTACAACGCAAACAGACCACGGCATTATTGACTACCTATTGGTAACAAATGTTGATTGGCTAAATGGCCTTGATGCTGATGTGCGTGATCCATTCTTGAAACTTGTTTCAGAAGTGACACAAACACGCAACTCTGAAGCGTTCAAAGTGAACGAAGCTGCGAAAGAATCTATCGTTGCTGCAGGCGGCGTTGTGCGCCAGCTAAGCGCTGAACAGCGTCAGGCATGGGTTGATACAATGAAGCCAGTTTGGTCTAAATTTGAGGGCGATGTTGGACAAGCTAACATTGATGCTGCTCAAAAAATCAATGCAATGACTAACTAGTCTTATTCACAAACATTATAGCGCGGTTTTTGGCCGCGCTATTTTTTTACTTTATTCGCACTTTTGGGGGGAGTTCCAATGGTTAAAGATTCTGCGGTCAAAAAAACCGAGCAGTCAGACCAAACAATTCTGCATAAAAAAAGCATGATTGACACAATTGAAGAAAACCTAGTCGCTCTTCTTTTGGGCGCTATGACGTTACTCACCTTTTCCAATGTTGTTGCGCGATATGTTTTTAATTCAAACATTTTTTGGGCGTTAGAGCTCACCGTATTTTTGTTTGCGTGGCTTGTTTTAATTGGCGCATCTTTTGCAGCCAGAAGCACGTCGCATTTGGGTGTAGATGCTGTTGTAAACATTTTAGCTCCTACTAAAAAACGCCTTGTTGCGATATTTGCTGCATCTTGCTGTGTTTTATATTCTGCGCTTCTTATTAAGGGCGGCTGGGACTATTGGGCACCTTATGCCAATTTAGCACCAACAGAAGGCAGATGGTTTCCAACCGGTTTTGTGGAAAAATTTCGCGGCCAAGGTTGGTATGAAACACAAGACATTCCCGTTCCGTTTTTCTTAAAATGGCTTGAAGACGTTTTCAACGACGGTGATCTTTATGAAAAGATACCCAAAGTTGTTCCCTATCTTGTGATGCCACTGGGCATGACCTTGTTATTCTATCGATATGTTCAGGCGTGGATGCGTGTATGGCGCAATGAGCAAGACATGTTGATTGTAAGCCATGAAGCTGAAGACGATGTAGAAAAAGCCGGTAAGGCAATGCGCGAAGCAGAAGGAAAATAACTCATGGAACTCGGCTTTTTATTCTTACTCGTGATTGGCCTCATGTTGGCTGGCGTGCCTATTGCCATCTCACTTGGTCTTTCATCTATTTTATTTTTGTTGGTTTATTCTGATGCTTCTATGGCATCGGTGGCTCAAACTTTGTTTGAAGCCTTTGAGGGCCACTCCACTCTATTGGCTATTCCCTTCTTTATTTTAGCCTCTTCATTTATGTCGACTGGAGGCGTTGCCAAACGTATTATTCGTTTTTCTATTGCGCTTGTTGGCCACTTTAGAGGCGGCTTAGCGATTGCTGGTGTATTAGCGTGCATGATCTTTGCTGCGCTTTCAGGCTCTTCTCCTGCAACGGTTGTGGCGATTGGTACGATTGTAATTACTGCCATGCGCCAAGTTGGCTACACAAAAGAGTTTGCTGCTGGTGTGATTGCTAATGCTGGTACGCTTGGCATTTTAATTCCCCCATCTATTGTGATGGTCGTATATGCCGCGGCTGTTGAAGTCTCTGTTGGGCGCATGTTCTTGGCAGGTGTTATTCCAGGCATTTTAGCTGGCACTATGCTGATGATCGGCATTTATATAATGGCGCGTATCAAAAATATGCCTGCTGGAGATTGGGCTGGTTGGCGCGAAGTATATGAAAGCTTCTCAGAGGCAATTTGGGGCTTAATGCTGATCGTTATTATTATGATTGGTATTTATGGTATTCCAGGTTTAACGGGCGCTATTTTCACCCCAACCGAAGCTGCGGCTGTTGCATCTGTTTATGCGTTTTTGGTTTCTACCTTTGTTTATCGCGATGTGGGGCCACTGGCCGCAACCCCTACCAGCGAGCGCAAGAACCTTTTCCAAATGCCGCAAACGCTTATTACAGCCATCTGGCATGAAGACACAAGAAGAACGCTATATGATGCAGGTAAGCTGATTATTACGCTTATGTTTGTGATCGCCAATGCGCTATTATTAAAGCACGTAATCACAGATGAGCAATTGCCTCAAAAAATTACTGAAATTATGATTGGCTATGGATTTGGCCCTGTCATGTTCTTGGTTATTGTGAATGTGATCTTGCTGATTGGCGGACAATTCATGGAGCCTTCTGGCTTGCTTGTTATTGTTGCGCCACTTGTTTTCCCTATTGCTATGGAGCTTGGCATTGACCCTATTCACCTTGGCATTATCATGGTGGTAAATATGGAAATTGGCATGATAACACCGCCGGTTGGGCTGAACCTGTTTGTTACAGCTGGCGTTGCCAATATGTCTATGATGGGCGTAGTAAAAGCTGCGCTTCCATTCCTTGGCATCTTGTTCATCTTCTTGATCATGATCACATATATACCGTGGATTTCGACGGTACTGCCAAATGCAGTTATGGGACCAGAAATTATAACTAAGTAATTGAACAAATCTTGCGATTTAAAAGTGGCTATCAATT
>JBGCEA010000239.1:0-7701 GCA_045105915.1 Nitratireductor sp. | reverse complement strand
GCCAGAAGCTTTGGTGCCATATATGGGCGGCAAAACAAGCATTGGAAGTGAAGCAAAAGCCTAATGCGCATTTTACTCACAAATGATGATGGCATTCATGCACATGGCCTTAAGGTTCTTGAAAGAATTGCACGCCAGTTAAGTGATGATATTTGGATTGTGGCGCCTGAAAAAGATCAGTCTGGTGTTGGGCGCTCGATCACGATGAATGATCCTATGCGACTTCGTGAAGTCTCTTCTAAAAAATTTGCACTAACAGGCACTCCCACTGATTGTGTGATTGCTGGGGTTAAAGAAATTATGGATGCACCGCCAGATCTGATTTTGTCTGGTGTCAATTCTGGTCAAAATATTTGCGACTACGTTACATATTCAGGTACGGTGGCTGGTGCTATGGAAGGTGCTATTCTTGGCATTAAGTCTATTGCGCTTAGCCAAACCTATACTTTTCATAATGGCGAAAAAGATATTTTGTGGGATACAGCAGAGCAACATGGTGTTGGTGTTATCCAAAAACTTATCGAGCAAGATTTTCCTGATAGAAGTCTTGTGAATGTGAATTTTCCTAATTGTAAAAGCGAAGAGGTTGTTGGCTCTGCTCTGACAAACCAAGGCATAAATCCGCATGTGCTTGGCATGCGCGAACAAAAGGATGGGCGGGGCCTACCTTATTATTGGCTTAGCTTTTCTAAAGAAGATGACATTTTGTTGCCAGGATCTGATGTTTTGGCATTGCGTGAGAATAAAATTTCTATCACACCGCTTAAAGTTGATAAGACCGATAAGGACTTTTACAATTCGCTCAATGCAGTATTCTCTTAAAACAAAGAATCATTCTTTTGTATTGAATAGCGCGTGTTCGCGTGAAACTGGGAGTTGAATTTGGCGCAAAGTAAAAAAGTTGCAGTTGCTGGCCTTTTGTTACGCTTGCGACAGTCTGGTATTATAGACCATGAATTGTTTCAAGCTTTTGAAGCGGTGCCGCGCCAAAACTTTGTGCCTCTTATATTCTTAGAAGACTGCTATTCGCGTGGTGCATTTCCTATTGAGTGCGGGCAAATTATGACATCTGCTGATGTGCTTGCAAAAACTTTATTAGCGTTAGAGCTTAACAAAAAGCACCGCGTGTTAGAAATAGGCACGGGCAGTGGCTACCAAACAGCTTTGCTTTCTCACTTAAGCGGCAAGGTAAAGTCTTTTGAGCGTTTTAGAACCTTAGTTGAAAAAGCCAAGCACAGGCTTGAGACTTTAAAAATTAGCAATGTAATGATTGAGCATAAAGATGGGCGTGAAGGCGAAGAGGGTGCTTTGTTTGATCGCGTTATTTTAAATGGCAGTGTAGAAGAAATGCCAAAGCATTTTTTAGAGCAAATTGCCTCTAATGGCATTTTAATTGCACCGATTGGCCCAAAAGATGGGGTGCAGGTTATGACGAAATTAACAAAAATTGGCGCTCGTTTTCATAAAGACGCTCTTTTTGAGGTGCGTATGCAGCCCTTAATGGCTTCGGTCGCTAAAGCCATTTAATAATTTTCGACAAAAATATTTCGTGTTTCATGCATGGCAAAGGCCAGTTTTATTGCGCCTCTATAGGCATTTCATGGTTTAAAATCAGCGCTTAAGCGATTTACGCATGGTAAATAATTTGATTATTTTTTCAAATTTTAACGCATCAGTAACATTAACAGGGTTTAATAATTCCAAATTAGGTATGTAAACCGAGAGTATATGTGATGCGTTCCGTAGTATTGAGTAACCGCATTCGCTGCCTGTCTCAGGTAGCTATGGCAGGAATTTTAAGTGCGTTGTTGGCTGGATGTAGTTCAGATGCAACACGATTTGACCGTACATTGTATTCGGCGCTTCCCCAATCTAAGCCCAATCAATATGATCAGGCAATGGCAGCAAGACAGCAGCAATATCCTGGCGATGTTGATGCAACCACAACTGCGAGCATTGGCGGCAACGGTGTTCCGCTTCCACTTGGTGATGTTAGAACAAATATTGTGCCATCTGATGATGGGGCGCAATATGTGGGCAATCAAGCACCTGCATATCAGCAGCCTAGATACCAAACGCCTACTTATAGAGCGCCAACATATCAGGCACCTAGCTATAATCAGCCAGCAGTAAACAATACTTATTCAAACATTCAATTGCCAAAGCCTTCTGTTGTGAGACAGTCTTTGCCGCAAGTATCAACACAGCCTGTAGTTGATCGTGTGCGCACGGCTTCTATTGATAGAGTAAATCGTGCAAAAACGAGTGTTTCTAATTTAGCGACAAAAACTGTATCGCCAGTGTTTAAGCCTTTGGTTCAAAAAGCTGCGCCTGTTGTAAACAGAGCTGCTAGCGTAAAGCCAATTGTGCAGCAAGTTGCAAGCGAACCTAAGAAAACGCTCATTGAGGCAGCTACAAATGTAGCAAGCAAAAGCATTCCAGAATCTGAGGGTGGTTGGAGCAAAATAGGTGGCTCAAGCGTACAATTACGCCAAGGCGAAACACTTTATAATTTGTCTAAGCGTTTTGGTGTGCCAGTTCGCGAACTTATGGCAGCAAACAGTATTGGCAGTGCCAATGAATTGCGCGCTGGCCAATTATTGACCATTCCTACTTACGTCTATTCTAAATCTGCGCCTATTTCTGCGCCAGATAGCGATCCAGATACATATGCAGCGCGTTCAACACGTGGTTATTTGGGGCAAGCAAATGCTTCAAACATTCAATTGCCTACAAGAAGACCAGAATATCAGCGTTTAGACCAAACAACGACCAATAGTGTTGCAAATAACGTAAATAATACACTGGCAAGTAATGGCAGCCACACGCAACCATTTCCATCTCTACCAAAGCCAACGGGCCCTGTAGATGCAATGGCACCTGATTATTCAATTGTTACAGGCTCAACCAGCAAAGCTGGTCAAAGCGGTTCGGCAAATGGCATTTATTTGGTAAAATCTGGCGATAGTTTGGGCAAAATTGCGCAACAACACGGTACAAGTGTTGCTGCATTGCAAAAAGCAAATGGCCTTACCAATACAAATATCCGCATTGGGCAAAAGTTGAAATTATCAGGTTCTTCTAGCCAAAGCGCGGCACTTAAACAGCCTATGCCGGCTATTGATAATACTGTTACTAACTCTGTGACCAAGCCAGTAAAATCTGCGCCAGTTGCTAGCAAACCAACGCTTGAAGCTAATTTGGGTGCTGGCAATGAAGTTGCGCCAAAATCTAGTGGTGTAAAAACCATGCGCTGGCCTGTTAATGGGCGCGTTGTAAATGGCTTTGGCGTTAAAAAGTCAACAGGGCGCAATGATGGTATTGATATTTCTGTACCTGAAGGCACTTCTGTAAAAGCGGCTGAAAATGGCGTCGTTATTTATGCAGGTAGTGAACTGGCTGGTTTTGGTAATTTGGTTCTCATTCGCCATGATGATGGTTTTGTAACTGCTTATGCGTACAACAAGTCATTGTTGGTGCGTAAAGGTGCAGAAGTAAAACGTGGCCAAACGATTGCTCGTTCTGGTAAAACTGGTGAAGCTGATACACCTATGCTGCACTTTGAAGTTCGTAAGAATTCAAAACCAGTTAATCCGATTACCTATTTAAATAGCTAAACACGTTTTAGATTTTGAGATTTTTAAACCCTGTCAGTTTCTGGCAGGGTTTTTGTTTGTTTGCCATAAGCATGTGTATCTATGGCATTGCCAAAAGCTCTAAATTTATGGCTTAACTGATGGTTTGTTTTTCTAACTTGCCAGCTAAGTCTTGAATGAATTGCCAAGCAACACGTCCTGATCTTGCGCCTCTTGTGGTAGACCACTCAAGTGCTTGTGCTTTTAAGCTGTCTTTTTCAACTTCAAGTTTGAAATGATTTGCATATGCATAAACAATATCAAGATAATCATCTTGTGTGCATTTATGAAAACCAAGCCACAGGCCAAAGCGGTCTGAAAGGGATACTTTTTCTTCAACAGATTCTGATGGATTGATAGCGGTTGAACTTTCATTTTCCATCATATCGCGCGGCAATAAATGACGGCGATTAGAAGTTGCATAAAAGATCACATTTTCTGGACGTCCTTCAACTCCGCCATCTAGCGCTGCCTTTAATGACTTATATGAAGAATCGTTGTTATCGAATGAAAGATCATCGCAATAGAGAATGAAACGCGCCGAACTTTTGCGAATTAGGTTTAGCAAAGTTGGCAGCGAGTTTATGTCTTCTCTGTGAATTTCAATGAGCTTTAATTTCTCATTTGCTGCGCCGCCAATGCTGTGGTTAATGCTGGCATGTGCAGCTTTTACAAGCGATGATTTGCCCATGCCCCTAGCGCCCCACAAAAGTACATTGTTTGCAGGCAGACCCTTTGCAAAGCGCAGTGTATTTTGGGTGAGTGTTTCTTTTATAGGGTCTATGCCTTTTAAAAGATCTATATCAACGCGGTTTACTTTTTTAACAGCGGCTAATTTATTTTCATTAGCATCCCAAACAAAGGCATCTGCCTTTTTGGTTTTCAGCTTTTTGATTTTGGCAGCTTTGCCAATTTTGCTGACAGCCTTTGTGAGCCTATTCAGCTTTTTGTTCATATCATGAATGGCTTTGAGGGAAGCAGCGTTTGAATCGGCTGAATCATTTGAATTTGTTTGCTTCTTTGTCACGCTAATATCTCTTTAATTACTATGTTTTGCCCTAATACCATGGCTATTAATGCTCTAAAAGGCGCAGCACCGATTTAATTGCAAAATAATACAACTTTAATGCTTGTTTTAAAGCTGCAACTCACCATCTTTATTGCAATTGTCGATGGTATGGCTATATTCCGCGCGACTAAAACATTGGTTTTATAAAACCACAAATATTTGGAGATGGTCTATGTTTGCGACCCCAGCATATGCGCAGTCAGTAACTGGCGGCGGTTCAGAGTTTTTATTTAATTTATTGCCAATCATTTTGATGGGCGTAATCTTTTACTTCCTACTTATCAGACCTCAACAACAAGCGCGTAAAAGACACACGCAAATGTTAGAAGCTATTCGTAGAAATGACGTTGTGATAACAAGCGGCGGTGTTATTGGTAAAGTGTCTAAAGTTATTGATGAACATGAAGTTGAAGTTGAAATTTCAAAAGACACTAAAGTTCGTGTTGTTCGTGCAATGATTGCAGAAGTTCGCGCTAAAGGCGAGCCAGCAAAAGCTGCGAATAAAAAGTAATAATGTAAATGGTTTGGGATTTGCCAAACCTAAATATCGGTGAATACGCAAACGCAGTTTTATGAATTTAATCTATGCTTTTTGTTTAGATGTATAATCTCATAAAGCCGCGTTGCATTTTCAAAATGGAATTATTTAATGCTATATTTTTCTCGTTGGAAGATTATTTCAATTTTAATGGTTGTGCTTGCGGGTTTAAGCTATGCAGCGCCCAATCTTCTTTCAAAAGAAACATTAGATAAGTTTCCTTCTTGGTTACCCAATCAGCAAATGACCCTAGGTCTAGATTTGCAAGGGGGTAGCCATGTTCTGTTGCAGGTTGATAAACCAGCCATGCTTGTTGAACGTAAAGAAGTTTTGCGTGACGAAGCGCGTGCTATTTTGCGTGAAGATAAGATTGGTTATCGCTTCTCAAATGTCTCAGGTGTAGATGGTCTAGACATTCGCCTTCGCGATGTTGCTCAAAAAGACTTGGCTATTGAAAAATTAGATATTCTTTTACAGCCAGTAACGTCTGGTGTTTTTGGTGCTGGCATTATTACTGAAGTTGATCTAACGCAGCCTGAAGATGATTTGTTGCGTTTGACACTTAATCAAGCAGGTATTGATAACGCCATCTCAACAGCTGTTACGCAGTCTATTGAAGTTATTCGCAAACGTATTGATGAACTTGGTACAACAGAGCCTGTTGTTCAGCGCCAAGGTACGGACAGAATTTTGGTGCAAGTGCCAGGTCTTGATGATCCCCAGCGTTTGAAAGACCTTATTGGTCAAACAGCTAAATTGACTTTCCATCTTGTGTCGCAAGAGGGCGATGCAAATCAGGTAGCTTCTGGCCAGGCACGTGCCCCAATTGGCACAAAGCTTCTTTATGAGCAAAGCGATGATCCAGACAATGCTATCCCTGTATTGGTTCAAACACGTATTTTGGTAGATGGCGAAGATTTAACAGATGCACAATCTGGTTTTGATCAGCGTACAAATGAATCAATTGTGTCATTTCGTTTCAACACAAAAGGCGCAACACGCTTTGGCCAAGTAACAACGGCTAATGTGAACAGACCTTTTGCAATTGTGCTCGATGATGTTGTGCTTTCTGCGCCTGTTATTCGTGAACCAATTTTGGGTGGTTCTGGTCAAATTTCTGGTAGCTTTGATGTAGATAGCGCGAACAATCTTGCTATTTTGCTTCGCGCTGGCGCATTGCCAGCAAAGCTTGATATTGTTGAAGAGCGCACAGTGGGGCCGGGGCTTGGTGCCGATTCAATCGAATCTGGCCGTATTGCTTCTATTGTGGGCGCAGTTGCTGTTCTGATCTTCATGGTTATGGCTTATGGCTTATTGGGTGTGATTGCCAATGTTGCTTTGATTGCAAATATTGCGATGCTTATTGGTATATTATCGCTGCTTGGTGCAACGCTAACACTGCCAGGTATTGCTGGTATCGTTTTGACCATGGGTATGGCGGTAGATTCTAACGTGCTGATTTATGAGCGCATACGTGAAGAGCGCCGAAATGGGCGCAATCTAATTCAATCTTTTGATGCGGGCTTTA
The DNA here is from genome assembly GCA_045105915.1 of Nitratireductor sp. Classification (GTDB taxonomy): domain Bacteria; phylum Pseudomonadota; class Alphaproteobacteria; order Rhizobiales; family Rhizobiaceae; genus Salaquimonas. The sequence continues at coordinate 931 of JBGCEA010000239.1, read as the reverse complement.
GAACGGCCTTTGGCACGATTTTAGATGCCAATGTAACCACCTTTATTGCGGCAACAATTTTGTTTGCCCTTGGTTCTGGTCCAATTAAAGGCTTTGCGGTGACACTGGCTGTTGGTATTATTACAACCGTATTTACAGCCTATACATTCACTCGCATGATGGTTGCTTTATGGGTGCGTTATAAGAAGCCGAAAGAGCTGCCAGCGCGTCCTATCAAGCTAATAAAAGACGTCACAGACATTAAGTTTATGAAGCAGCGTCGCTTCTCATTCCCATTCAGTGCTGTGGGTATTGTAATGTCTGTTATTTTGTTTTTCGCAGTCAGCCTTAACTTTGGTATCGACTTTAAAGGCGGAACGCTCGTTGAGATTCAATCAAAAGAAATTAGCCAAGAAGTCGATGTAAATGGCAATGCGTTAAAAGTGCCTGCCGACATTGAAGACATTAGAGCAAGACTGGGTGAGTTAAACCTTGGCGATGTTCAGGTGCAAGAATTTGGAGCTCCGTCTGATGTTCTTATTCGTGTAGAAGCGCAAGATATTGCTGAGGGCGAGGGGGCAAACTCTGCGGGTGATAAATCAGTTCAAACGGCGGTTCGTTTGGTAACTGATGCTTTGAGCTCTGATTATGATATGCGCCGCGCTGAAGTAGTGGGGCCAACCGTTTCTGGTGAATTAGCCATTACAGGTACAATCGCCATTATTGCGGCTTTGCTGGCGATTATGGTCTATATTTGGTTCAGGTTTGAATGGCAATTTGCGCTTGGCGCAGTAGCTGCAACCTTCCACGATGTGTTGTTTACAATCTTGCTATTTGCAATTTTTAGAATTGAGTTTTCGCTCTCTTCCATTGCTGCTATTTTGACCATTGTGGGTTATTCGCTCAACGATACGGTTGTTGTGTATGACCGCATTAGAGAGAATTTACGCAA
>JBGCEA010000238.1:0-2700 GCA_045105915.1 Nitratireductor sp. | reverse complement strand
TGATTTAGCAAAACACCGTGGCATTGAAGTGAGTGAGCGCGCAATTGAGCTGGATGAGCTGGAAGGCTTTAGTGAGTGCTTCTTAACGGGCACGGCAGCAGAGATTACGCCAGTATCAGAAATAGCAGGGCGCAAATTTGTGCCTGGTCAAATTTCTAAAACGCTCATGGAAGATTATGAAGCAGAAGTTAGAAAGTAAGCACTTTCAATACTTTGCATCTAATTAGAGCTTTGAATTACCCAATAGATAAATGCTAACGATGGGTAATTCCTGTTAATGGTTAACCATTAGTTAAAATTGTCTTTGATATTATTAACCCAAATGTATAAAGTGCTCAGCGCATACCAAAGAGGGTGTGCATTCTGGGGAATTTAAAGGATTTTGATTACTTTAAAAGTAATACACCTTTTATAGGGCAAGAGCCCTTCACTTATTGGAGAATATTATGGAAGCTTTATTACCAATCATTTTGCAAGTTGTTTCTGGTGCAGCTGGTGGCGGCATTGTTGGAAACCTTGTTAAGTCTGTTGGCGGTAGCGTACTTCGCAAAGTACTACTAGGCGGCGCAGGCGGTCTTATTGGTGGTGCTGCGGCAACTGGCGCAGGTCCACTTGGCGGCATGCTAGGCGGCCTTATGGGCGGCGCGGCAACTGGCGATGTAGCTGGTGGCATGGACATGGGTAGCATTATTGGCAACCTTGCTGGCGGCGCAGTAGGCGGCGGCGCACTTTCAGGCATCGGTGGCATGCTTTTGAACACAGTAATGAAGAAGTAATCTTACTTTGAATTGAATTAAGACGGGCGGCCATTTGGCTGCCCGTTTTTTTTACTCTCATTTAATTTGAAAGCAAAAAATGACTAAACTTTCTGTTGCCGTTGTACCGGTTACGCCATTTCAACAAAATTGCGCCTTGATTTTTGATAGCGAGACAAAGCAGGGCATAGTGGTAGACCCTGGCGGTGATGTTGAGCGTATTCTTGATGCCATTGGTCAGTTGGAACTAAAGATTGAGAAAATCGTTTTAACGCACGGCCATCTTGATCATGCGGGCGGCGCGGAAGATTTGAAAGCCAAACTTGGCGTTTCAATTATTGGCCCTCATAAAGATGATGAATCGCTTTTACAAGGCATCGCAAAACAAGGCGAGATGTTTGGCATTGAGGGTGCTTTTAAAAACGCGAATCCTGATGAATGGCTTGAAGAGGGCGATAAGGTAAGCTTTGGAGACCATGTTTTTGAAGTGTATCATTGCCCAGGGCACGCGCCCGGCCATATTATTTTGTTTAACAAAGAAGCTAAATTTGCGCATTTAGGCGATGTCTTGTTTGCCAATTCTATTGGGCGAACAGATTTGCCTGGGGGCGATCATGAGCAGCTTATTTCTTCTATTAAAAACAAAGTGTTACCTTTGGGTGATGATGTGAGCTTTTTATGCGGACATGGCGATAGCAGCACGATTGGGCATGAGAGAATAAATAATCCATTCTTGAAGTAACCATGCATATACAGGCTCAATATTAATGCTGTTAGTAAGTAATCGTATATTGAGTTGCTAATTAATGTGATTTATGTTTTTTTTCAGTGTGTGATAGAATGCACATATTAGGCTGTATGAAATTGATATAGCTGGGGCAAGAAAACAAGAATTGAATTATTTATTAATTTTATTTTAGTTACAACTTGGGAGTAAATTCATGAAAAAGACTATAGCAGCGATTTTTACAACAGCATTACTCGCAACTGCCCCACTAACTGTTTCTACAGTGGATGCAGAAGCAAAATGCAGATGGTGTAAGAAATTTGGTGGTGGCGTAGCAACTGGTGTTGGTGTTGGTGTTGGCCTTGGTATTGTTAATAACCTAACACGCCCTAGACAGCCTGATGTTGTTTATGTGCAGCCACAGCCGCGCCCAGTAATCGTTCAGCAACGCCCTATATATGGCGGTGGTTACAGCCAAGCGCATTATCAGTGGTGTTCAAATAGATGGCGTTCATACGACATTAACTCAAATTCATATCAGCCATTTAATGGTCCGCGTCGTACGTGTCGTTCACCTTACGCAGGTTAATTGGTTAGATTTTAAATTAAAGGCGCTCTTAAATAACATTGAGAGCGCCTTTTTTTATTCCGTTTTACTTTTGTGCTGGTGATATTTTGATCAAAGCGCCATCTTCTTGATCGCTTAGCAGCCACATATAGCCCTCATTGAAAAAACGTACATCTCTGATGCGGCCAAATTCATCTTCAAACAAATTTTCAACGGCTTCTAATTTGCCGTTCGTCATTTTTAATCTGACTAGCTTTTGGTCTTTTAAAGCGCCAACGAACAAATTGCCCTGCCAGTTTTTAAATTTATTGCCTGTTGCAAATGCAAGATTTGAAGGTGCGATGGATGGATCCCAATAAAATTGGGGTTGCTCTAATCCTTGTTTTTGTGTGCCAACACCAATCTTTCTACCGCTATAGTGTTTGCCATAAGAAATTACAGGCCAACCATAGTTTTTGCCAGCTTGTGGCGTGTTTATTTCATCGCCCCCACGCGCACCATGTTCTACTGTAAATAACTCACCAGTTTGTGGGTGCAGGGTTGCGCCTTGTGGGTTGCGATGCCCCGTTGAATAAATTTCGCGCGCGCCCTTAGTGCCCTTAGCAAAAGGATTGTCTTTTGGGATGCTGCCATCTTGGTTTATGCGAAGT
>JBGCEA010000237.1:0-9872 GCA_045105915.1 Nitratireductor sp. | reverse complement strand
CTGCGTGACTGCAATTGCTTCATCGCGCCCTTTTAGCGCGTCTTCTTCTTGAGGTAACTTTGCTTTTTTTGACAGTAGTTCAAAAATATTCATGCACTTAACCACTTCTACTTTTGTGAGTTCTACTTATAAGGTTTTTAGGGCTGAGCTTAATTATAGTGCTCGCCAATATATTTTTTGTGGCCTGTGCGCGTTAGCAGGGTAATAACCAACCAAAGCACAAAAAACACCCACCATGAAGGCGCGCCTAGCACACCAATTTGAACAACATCCCAAGCAAATTGACCCAAATATTGCGACACAAATGTTTCTGTTTTTTCATACGAAATCAAAGAGAACTGAATTAGCGTTTCTTGCAAGCTGGTAAAAATCCACTCTGAATTTGCGATCGATTTTGTAAGATCTAAAACAGCTGTAACCAGCGCAAGCGCCAGTGAAACAAGTGCAAGCGCGCGTAAAATACTTCTTATCATCTATGATATCCTTAAGTTGGGCATAAAATAGACATGAAAGATGCAAACTTCAACTTGAAGTGCAATTAAAATACGATTTCTTTATAATTGCTCGAAATGAGCCAAGTCTTGGGTTGAACCTTGCCAAGTAATAAGTATATTGCCCCAACTTTGGTAAAATTGAAGTTTCACTTTCATCAACAGTTTCAAGAAACGGACATGTGGCCGAGTGGTCGAAGGCGCCAGTGTTTTTGTTAGGTTTTTGCTAGCAAAAACACTCCATTAAGTAGAGCGTGCGCTTTGCTTCGACACTCTTAGAGCAATCTAAGTGATTATAATTAGGACAGGTGGCCGAGTGGTCGAAGGCGCACGCCTGGAAAGTGTGTAGGCGGGTGACCGTCTCCAGGGTTCGAATCCCTGTCTGTCCGCCATTTTATTTTTTACTCACTCAACTTAGTCACTATTGCTGCATTCGCTTCAAGTGTTTTATGCACCGGGCACTTATCTGCAATTGCGAGCATTTTTTGGCGAGTTTCTTCATCGAAGTCACCCTCAAGCTTTATACTGCGCTCAAAGCGGTCGATTTTACCTTTTGCTCCATTTACATCGCATTCCTCGCAATCCTCAGCATGAACCTTATCGTGAGATACATTTACAGAAACGCGGTTCAATGGAATTTTCTTAAAGTCTGCATACATACGTATTGTCATGGACGTACAAGCGCCAAGGGCAATATTTAAGTAATCATAAGGTGTTGGCCCCGTATCATGGCCTCCCACGCTTTCTGGCTCATCGGCAATTAAGGAATGACGCCCAGCGCGGACTGTATTTTGGAACTTGCCTTCTTTTGTCTCACTCACTTCGATACCTTGAACCGCTTCATTATTCGCAGCAATCTTGTCGTAATCGACATAGCGCGATGCCCACGCAGCTATAACTTCTGCGACATAAGCCACATCTTTGGCGTCGCTCAATAAGTGGTCTGCAGTATCGAGAGAAACAAAACTCTTGGGATGACTTGCAGCTGTGTATATTTTTGCGGCGTTTTCAATTCCAACTGTTCTATCATTAGGTGCGTGCAGGACCATCAGCGCCTTGCCCATTTTGGAGACGCGTTCAGCAAGAGAATGATTGCGTAAGTCTTCAACAAATTCACGCTTAATTTTAAAAGGCCGGCCAGCAAGTTCAAGCTCAGCCAAACCATTGGCTTCAATCTCATCAAGATGATTAGAGAAATTATGAGTGACATGCTCAGCGTCAGCAGGAGCACCAATAGTGGCGATGGCCTTTGCCTCTGGCACTGCGGTTGCTGCAGCAAGTATTGCGGCGCCACCAAGCGAGTGCCCAATTAGAATTGAAGGCGCTTCATAATTTTCTCGCAAATACTCAGCTGCTGACAATATATCTGCGATATTGGAGGTAAATGTAGTATCTTCAAAATTCCCCCCAGATGCCCCCAGCCCTGTGAAATCAAACCGAAATAGCGCAATACCACGCTTAGAGAGTTCATCAGCAATTTTGCGCGCAGCAAGAATGTCTTTCGTACATGTAAAACAATGCGCAAATATTGCAAAAGCGCGTGTTGGACCAGCCGGCAGATGCAAACGTGCTGCCAAACTTGAACCTTGAGACCCTTTGAATTTGATATTTTGAACACTCGCCATTTTCAACTCCTAAAATACTCAGTAATTTTGATATATAGTGGAAAAACTATGCACGCATTCGTATGAGAAGTGAAATCACATAATAGATGGCGCATATATTTGTCTAATATCATGAATACTTCATAATTAAGGTGAACAAATACTCGAAATATTGACATTTGCGCGATTAGATTTTGCAAAATGTTTAATACTTTCAATTACTTGGCAATTTAATTTTAGCTTATTCACGCCAAACGGTTGTATAAAGCAAAGCAGCGGCTATTATGCGCCCAGATGGTTTAACGGATTAAAGGGGTGATTTTGCCTTGCATAGTATAGAAATACACAAGGCAGAGCAGCTTTTAATTGAAATGCCTACATGTCCGATACGACAACCTAAATGCCATCTTTTCAATATTAGCTTCGGTCTATCCCGGTTTCAAAACCCTTTTTGATAGAGTGCTAAGCTACAATCGTATCCTATTCATTTTCAGGCAAATTAATTAAATTAAACAGGGAATATACCCATGCTAAGACTACTATCAATTTCAGCAGCAATGGCGCTAACAGCCGGCGTAAGCACTGCACAAGCAGATTGCGGCGATGTATCTATTACAGAGATGAACTGGGCTTCATCTGCTGTTGTGACACACGTATCTAAATTCATTATGGAACAAGGCTATGGCTGTAAAGTTTCTACTGTACCATCAGCTACATTGCCTGCGCTTGTATCAGTTGCTGAAACAAACACACCAGACATCGTGACTGAGCTTTGGATTAACGGCACGCCTGCTTATGACAAACTAAGCGAAGAAGGCAAAATTCAAACACTGACTGATGTTCTTTCAGATGGCGGCGTTGAAGGCTGGTGGGTTCCAAAATCATTGGTTGATGAGAAGCCAGAACTTGCAACAGTTGAAGGCATTATTGCTAATAAAGACCTTTTCAATGGTCGTTTTCATAGCTGCCCAGAAGGTTGGGGTTGTAAAAACACTAATGAAGACATGACTAAAGCTTTTGGTCTTGTTGATGCTGGTTTTGAAATTTTCCAACACGGTTCAGGTGAAACACTAGCAACTTCTATTGCGGCTGCTTTTGAAAACAAAGAACCATGGCTTGGTTACTACTGGGCACCAACTGCTATTCTTGGCAAATACCCAATGGTAAGCGTTGATCTTGGTGAGCATGATCCAGAGATTTTCAAATGCATGGCTGATGCAGAGTGCGATTCAGTTGGCAAATCTAGCTTTCCTGTTGGTCCTGTGAAAACTGTTGTAACAACAGACTTCCAAACACGTAACGCAGAGATTGCTGACCTTATGTCAAAAGTTGCTTTCACAAATGAACAAATGGGTTCAGTTCTTTCATGGAAAGAAGCTAACAAAGCATCAAATGAAGAAGCTGCTGTTCACTTCCTAACTAAATACCCAACAGTTTGGTCTGGTTGGATTAGTGCAGAAGCAAAAGCTAAACTTTCAGCATTGTTGAAGTAAAAATAATTAAGGGTGCCGTTTGGCACCCTTTTTTTTCGAGTAAAGAGTTTTGAATATATGTTCAAAGTTCAGGGGATAGAATAATGGCATATTATGATGGGCTTTTTGACACGCTAGGATTGCGCGAATGGTGCGACGATTCTAAAAAAGACGGCCCAATGACAATGGCTGAGCTTTTGGCTCGCTCTAGCGGCGCCAGTGAAAAAGAGTTAGAAGCCCAGCAAACCATTTGGGACACACCTTTTCCTTCTTTAGATAATTTACACGATGCTTGCGGCAGTTTTGGCCGCACACGTGACATGACATCTGCAGTAGAAAACGGCTTCTTGCAAATTAAAGATACGTTGAAACTTGTATTAGACCCAATTACCGAACCCCTTAGCTGGGCGTTAGATGGCTCTCTATGGTTCTTCCAAATCATTCCGTGGTTTATTATTATTCCTGCATTACTCCTGCTTACCTACTATGTGGCACGCAGTTTTTGGGCTGTTATTTTGGTTGCTGCAGTTCTTATTTTCATGGCGTTTATCGACCATTATAGCTATGCAATTCAAACCCTCTCCATTATTTTTGTCTGTACGGGGGTGAGTGTACTCATTGGGGTTCCGGTGGGTATTTTGATGTCTAAAAATGACAACCTACAAAAAATTGGCGTGCCGGTTTTAGACATGCTGCAAACACTGCCAACCTTTGTTTATCTCATACCGCTTATCTTTTTGTTCTCTGTAACAGAGTCAAAACTCTATGGTATTGCGATTATATTGTATGCCGTTGTGCCCATAATAAGGCTCACCGATCTTGGCATTCGCTTGGTTGATAAAGACGTTTTGGAAGCTGCAAGCGCCTTTGGCATGTCTAGAAGGCAAAAGCTGTTTGGTGTCGAAATTCCGCTTGCTTTGCCAACCATTATGGCTGGCTTAAACCAAACCATTATGATGTCTTTGGCTATGGTGGTTATTGCTTCGTTGGTTTCTGCGCCTGGTCTTGGTGTCTTGGTGCTACGCGGTATTAGAAGTTTAGAATTGGGTGTTGGCCTTGTATCTGGGGTTTGCATTGTATTGTTAGCGATCATGTTGGATCGCGTTAGTAAAGCCGCCTTGTCGCGCATAGATGTGAGCCATAAGGACTGATTATGCCCAATACTAAGATTAAAATTCGTAACCTGTATAAAATTTTTGGTGAGACACCAAAAGACATGCTTGAGCATGTAGAAGGTGGCTTGAGCAAAGCAGATTTGCTCGATCAGCATAATCATGTTTTGGGCTTGAAGAACATTAATATTGATATCAAGTCTGGTGAAACAACGGTTATCATGGGGCTATCTGGCTCTGGAAAATCTACACTTATTCGTCATTTCAACCGTCTTATTGAGCCTACCAGTGGCGAGATTATTATGAATGGCAGTAATGTGGTTGAATACAACGCAGAAGAGCTTTTGGATTTACGTCGAAATTGTATGTCTATGGTTTTTCAAAACTTTGCGCTTTTGCCTCACAAAACTGTTTTAGAGAACACTAGCCTTTCTGCCGCTATTCGCGGTGAAAATGTTGAAAAGGCAAAAAAGCGCAACAAAGAATGGTTAGACCGTGTTGGGCTAAATGGATATGAAGATTATTATCCAAACCAACTTTCTGGTGGCATGCAGCAGCGTGTTGGCATTGCAAGAGCCTTGGCGACTGACAGTGAAACAATGCTCATGGATGAAGCGTTTTCTGCGCTTGATCCTTTAATTAGAACAGACATGCAAAACTTGCTGTTAGAGCTACAAACTGAATTGCATAAAACCATTATCTTTATTACGCACGATCTTGATGAGGCTTTGAAACTTGCTGACCATCTAGTAATCTTAAAAGATGGCGAAGTGGTGCAACAAGGTGAGCCGCAATCTGTATTGCTAAAGCCGAACGATCCTTACATTGAAGATTTTGTATCTGACATTAACAGAGCGCGTGTTTTGCGCGTGCGTTCGGTTATGAGCAAAGGCAAAATTACAAAGCCTGTTCATGGTATTGTCGATATAAATGACAACCTTGAAGATCTGATTGCTCTATCTGAGGGCGATGCGTCTAAGAACTACCAAGTTAATCAAGATGGCAAGCCGGTTGGCATGCTAAACATGAAAGACTTGCTTATTGCACTCGTTCCAAGAATTTCTAGCAGCCAATCTGAGTAAATCGTCAAAAATGAACTTAGTTTGATCTGCTTAAGTGCTGGATTCTAATTTCATATTGATGTATTTCTTTTCTCAGCTGGCGCCTTTACGCCTGCCAGTTAGATCATTGCAATTTAAGGTATTTAGAAAATGAGTGAGAAAACACAAATCCGTACTGATTGGACACGCGAAGAAGCTGAGAAATTGTTTCATATGCCGTTCAACGATTTGTTGTTTAAGGCACAAACTGTGCACCGCGAAAATTTCAATCCAAATCAAGTTCAGCAATCTCGTTTGCTAAGCATTAAAACAGGTGGTTGCCCTGAAGATTGCGCTTATTGCTCGCAGTCCGCTCGCAACAACTCAGGCCTTTCTGCTGCAAAACTAATGGAAGTTGAAAAGGTGCTGGCAGAAGCACGCAAGGCAAAAGAATCTGGCGCAACGCGTTATTGTATGGGCGCTGCATGGAGAAGCCCAAAAGACAGAGATATGGCTGCGCTTGAATTGATGATTAAAGGCGTGAAAGATTTGGGCATGGAAAGCTGCATGACCCTTGGCATGCTAGATGATAATTCTGTTGAGCGCCTAAAGGTTGCTGGCCTTGATTATTACAATCACAACATCGATACGTCTGAGCGCTACTATAAAGAGATTATTACAACCAGAACTTTCCAAGACCGTTTAGACACGCTTTCGCGCGTTAAAGATGCTGGTATTAAAGTTTGTTCTGGTGGCATTGTTGGCATGGGCGAACAGCAAATGGACCGTATTGATATGGTGCTAACATTGGCAACATTGCCTGCGCACCCTGACAGTGTTCCAATTAATATGCTTATTCCAATTGCTGGCACACCAATGGCAGATGTTGAAAAGCTAGACCCTATTGAATTTGTAAGAACCATTGCTTTGGCACGTATCATGATGCCTCTTGCGCATGTTCGCTTGTCTGCTGGCCGCGAAGATATGAGCGATGAGACGCAGGCACTTTGTTTCTTTGCTGGTGCAAATTCTATCTTCATGGGCGACACACTGCTAACAACAGATAACCCAGACGAAGAAGAAGACAACCAGTTGTTCAAACGCTTAGGCATTGAGCCTATGCCATTTGAAGCGCACGCTGATATGAGCCAGCACCCTGCTCACGCGTCTGATGAAGTTATAGAAGCGCCAGTTTCCGCCACGGCCTAATATGGGCTTATTATCGCGATACGAAAACCTTTTAGACCGGCTTAGTGAGCGCGGCCGCCTTAGGCGTATGGAAAAGCGCTTGGGCTTAGATTTTTCTTCTAACGATTATTTAGCGCTTAGCGATTCACAACCTCTCAAACAAGCCGCTATAGATGCCTTGCAATCTGGCATTGGCGTTGGCGCTGGTGGCTCTCGCCTATTGCGCGGCAATGACACTGCCCATGAAAAACTAGAAGACATTGCCGCTGATTTTTTTGGTGCAGAAAAAACGCTTTTTGTTGGCGGTGGGTTTAATGCCAATATGGCAATATTCTCAACCCTGCCACAAAAGGGCGATTTGATTGTTTATGATGAACTCATTCATGCCAGCGCGCATGAAGGCATGCGCCTTTCTAAAGCGCATTGTGTTGCCTTTAAACACAATGACGCCAAAGCCGCAGATAACACGATTGCTGCTTGGCTTGGCGAAGATGAAACACGCAAAACCAATGCCAAAATATGGGTGGCGTTTGAGAGCGTTTATTCCATGGATGGCGACATTGCAGATATGTCTAGCTTCGTTACCCTTGCAGATAAATATAATGGCTTTGCCATAATAGACGAAGCGCATGCAACTGGTGTATTTGGCGAGCAAGGCAGAGGTCTTGCTTATGCGTTTCACACTCAAAAGAATATTATTACGCTACATACATGTGGTAAAGCGCTTGGCGTTTCTGGCGCGTTAATTGGTGCACCTTCTGTCTTGATTGATTTACTGGTCAATAAAGCGCGTGGGTTTATTTATGCCACTGCGCCTTCTCCGCTAAACGCGGCAATTGTTGAGGCCTCTATAGATTTGCTTAAAACGCAGCCCGATTTGCAAAAAAACTTACATCAATTGGTAGAGCATGCCATGCAACAATGCGCGCAGATTGCAGGGCAAAAGCCCAGCGGCACTACCATTCAGCCCATCATCATTGGCGATGATAAACGCACCATGGAAATTGCTAAAAATATGCGTGAGCGAGGTTTTGATGTGCGCGGTATAAGGCCACCTACTGTGCCGCGTGGTACTTCGCGCTTGCGCATTACAATTACCCTACACAACACTAAAGAACAGATAAGCCAAATGTTTGATGCGTTAAAAGAAGAGCTCGCAAAATGAACCAGATCATTATTTCGGGAACCGATACTGATATTGGCAAAACTGTTTTTGCTTGCGCGCTAACACAGGCCTTAAAAGCCACTTACTGGAAGCCAGTACAAGCTGGCTTGCAAGATGAAACAGACACGCAATTTGTAAGCCGCTTAAGTGGGCAAAAAGTACTTGAAGAAACTTATCGATTAAATACGCCTGCATCACCGCATATAGCAGCAGACATAGATGGTCTGCAGATTGATCTTGATAAATTGCAATTGCCAAACATAAGCGAGCCACTAATTGTAGAAGGCGCTGGCGGACTAATGGTGCCCCTAACTCACCAAAAAACTTATCTTGATATATTTGAAAAATGGAACAAGCCAGTAGTACTAGTTGCACGCACTGCGCTTGGCACAATCAACCATTCATTGCTTTCTATCAATGCCCTTCGCCAAAGAGGCGTGCCAATATTGGGCATAGCCTTTGTAGGCGATGAAGTGATTGAGAGCGAAAAAACGATTGAGAAAATGGGACAAGTGAAACGCTTGGGCAGATTACCGCTTTTGCCAAACCTCACCAGCCAATCGCTGAGCAGTGCTTTTGAAGCCAATTTTGATCTTGGAGATTTCAGCTAATGACATCATCAAATGATTCAGCCAATAAATCACCAATTTGGCACCCCTTCACGCAGCATGCCATTATTCCTGAGGCAACAAAGGTTGCATCTGCAAAAGGCGCATACCTAAAAACGCATGACGGTAGAGATGTTTTAGATGCTATCTCTTCTTGGTGGGTGGTGACACATGGGCACTGTAACCCAAAAATTATAGACGCCATAAAAGCGCAAGCAGAAAAACTAGACCAAGTAATTTTTGCAGGGCACACACATGAACCAGCTGAAGAACTCTCGCGTAAGCTTGTTGAAGTGACGCCCGTTGGCTTAGACCATGTTTTCTTTTCTGATAGCGGCTCTACGGCTGTAGAAGTTGCTCTAAAAATGGCGCTTGGTTACTGGAAAAACATTGGCGTTAATCGCAGTAAGATTGTGGTTATGGAATCTTCTTATCATGGCGATACCATTGGCACGATGTCTGTTGGTGAGCGGGGTGTGTTTAACAATCCATTTGATCCTTTAATGTTTGATGTTCTTAAAGTGCCTTTTCCTGCAGACGGGCAAGAGCAGCAAACACTCGATGCTTTAGAAGCGCATTGCAAACAGGATGATGTTGCCGCATTTATTGTAGAACCTATGGTGCTTGGCGCAGGTGGCATGCGCATGTATTCGGCAGATGTGCTTGGCCAAATGCATGAAATTTGCAAACAAAATGATGTGCTGTTTATTGCAGATGAAGTAATGACAGGCTGGGGCAGAACTGGTGTTTTGTTTGCATGCGAACATGCTGGTATATCGCCAGACATTGCATGTTATTCAAAAGGCATTACGGGTGGCTCGCTGCCTTTGGCTGTTACTATGTGCCATGCCAAAATATTTGATGCCCATTATTCAACTGATCGCACAAAGACATTTTATCATTCTAGCTCTTATACAGCTAACCCCATTGCGTGCGCGGCTGCGGTTGCAAACTTAAAAATATGGGAAGATGAAAACGTTTATGAGCGCATTGAAAATTTAGAAAAAATGCAAGCTAACGGCCTTGCAAAATTTGATACTGATGCGCGCTTTACAAATGCGCGGCAACTGGGCACCATTGCTGCAATAGATTTTGTGGTCGAAGACAATGGATACCTTGCAGATATTGGCCCAAGTCTTTATGCGTTTTTTCAAGAACAAAATATTTTACTTCGCCCACTTGGTAACACGCT
>JBGCEA010000236.1:0-16170 GCA_045105915.1 Nitratireductor sp. | reverse complement strand
TTCTATCATCATCGATGTTGTTCAAAAACCATTTACCCTGCCTGAAATTCGCAAAAAAGTGGCGCATGCTTTAGCGGCTTAAATTTTCAGAATAAATTTATTGGCTTTTTAAGAGACGCTCTAAATAGTTTTTTTCTAGTGTGTGGCGTAGCGGATTTGAAAGACGCTTGCGAATTGCTTCCTTAATTTCCCGTGCGCGTTGTGCATCTATCTCACTTGGTATTTTTTTTTTGCCTTCTCTTATGCGTGTGCCGCCACTTTCTTGTGAGCGGCCTAGTGGGTCTGTGCCATTTCTGCCGCTTTGGCCACCAGCTTGTTGTCCACCAGGTTGGCCTTGACCTTGGCCTTGTGCCATTTGTTGCATCATTTGTTGCGCGCCTTGGCGCAAGGCTTGCAATGCTCTTGATTGTGATCCTGTTGCTTCGCCAGCTTGACCTTCGCCTAGCTCATCGCCAGCTTGACCCATTTCAGTCTCTGCTTCGCCAAAGCCCTTAGAAGGGTCTAGCCCTTGTTGCTCTAGCTTTTTACCAATTTCGCCCAATTGTTTACGAAGTGATTCTTGCTGAGCTTGAAGATCTTTCATTGCTTGGGCAAACTCTTCTGCGCTCATTTGCGGCTGGTCTTGTTTGCCTTCTTGCCCTGGCTGACTTTGTTGTTGCTGACCATTTTGCTGCTGTTGCTGTTGGCCCTGTTGCTGCTGTTGTTGGCCTTGCTGATTTTGCTGCTGCTGCTGCCCTTGTTGGTTTTGTTTTTGGTTTGAGCGTTGCTGTTCTTCACGCTTTTTTTGCATAGAAAATGTTTCGTTCATCAGCCTTTGTTGTTCTTCTAGCAATTTACTAAATTCATCTAGCGCCTTGTTGAGTTGATTGTTGGCTTGCTGGTTTTGTTGCTGGCCAGCTTTTAAATTGTCCATCATGCGTTGCATTTCGCTTAGCATTTGGCGCGCGGCATCTTTTGATCCTGATTTTGCAAGATTTTCAATTTGGTCCATCATTTTGTCTAAATCATTTTTAGACAGCATTTGTGAGGGATCCATATTGTTTAGCGGGTTTTGAATGTCTTGGTTATTGGCCATTTGGCGCTGCATTTCTTCAATGAAGTCATTCATTGCGCTGCGCAATTCATCCATTAGTTGCTCAATTTCTTCATCGCTTGCATTGTTTTCAAGCGCCTTAGACAGCCTCTCTTGCGCCTCTCTTAATTTGCGTTCTGCTTCTGTTAAATCACCAAACTCAAGTTCAAGTGCTATCTCCCACAAGAGCTCCATCGCTTCGCGCAATTTTGTTTCGCCCACAGCGTTGGGGGTTGCATCTTCGATCATGCGATAGGCGGTGCGCATAGAAAGATAGGCTTTTTGATCGATGTCAAATTCGACAGGAAACTGCGTAACTGCATCTAAAAGATCGGCGACATAATCAGATTCATTTGCATCGAAGGCTAATATTCTGCGTTGCTCGATAAGCGCTAATGCCATTTCATCGGAGAAGTTACGGGCTGGCATTTGTAGCTTGAAGGCTTGGCTATAGCCTTTTTGATTTAAATCGTCGCTTGCATCTAATTGTAGTTCTACTTGGCTTCCTGCCCATGGGTGCGCGGTTAAATCTTTATTGGCTTTTACACTGCCAGACTTTGCGCGCCTTCTTGGAAGAGACAAATCAAAATTTGGCGCTTGCACCAATGGGCGCGCATTTGGTTTTTGCTCTGCTAGGCTTCTTATTTGCCCAGTTGCACTGATAACGCCAAAATCGTCTTCTACTTCGTAAGAAAACTCTAATGAACTTGAAAGCGAAGATTTTGGCACTTCAAGAAATGCAATTTTTGGCACTTCGTCTTGAAATACTTCAATAGGCCATTCAGCAATGACTTGCTCATTTGCTAAAAATTGAAAGGTGCCGTTTTTTTCTAATGCGTATTCAAAAACGTGTTCTTGTAGATTGGCTTGGGAAAAGTTTTTGACTTGTGTTCCATTTTCATCGGTATCGAGGATGGTATCTATTTTGAACACCTCCTCGCCAATCTTAAATTGTGCGCCTACATCTTCTTCGCCAATGTATCTTAAATTCATTGTGCTGGCGGTGATGAGTTTTAATGTTTCTTTTGAAGCGATATTTGCTGTGTCAGTTGCTGCTTCAGTTGAAGCGTCATCTTGATTTGTTAGTTGATAATTATTGCTGACATAAATGGGTGCAAGGCCGGTATAAGCGGGCGAGGTTACCCATGCATCTAGCCTTGATAATATAGCAACTGGGTCGATGTGTTTTTTGAAACCATCAATTAAAGCGCCACCATTTAAGGAAAAAGAAAAACTCCAAGCCACAACTGCTATAATGGGCAAAATGGCACGAAGTGCATAACTATCTAGTTTATTTGCATTTGGGCGCGGTGCGCCAGCAGATAGGTTTTCTAACCTTTGTGCCATTCTGTTTTTATGTTCTGTCCATAGCGCTTTTGAAAATGCGTCTTCTGGTTCGCTACCCGCCGCGGCTAGGTCGTCTATTTGCGCTGTTATCGGGCGGTCTTTTAAATTTGTTGCACGTTCTATGCGATCAATAAGCTCTTCTTTGTTGGGCGCTTTGAAACTTTTGAGCGGTAATAGGGATATCATGCCAAGCACTGCAAAAAGGGCTAAAAAGCCATACCGCCATACATCTTCTAGGGCGCGCCACATGCCAAACCAAGAAACAATGGCGTATAAACAGCTCACCATAAAGGCCCAAACTAGTAGAGGCCAAAGGCGTTCCCAGCTTTCGCTCGCCCATGCCAAAGCATAAGTTAGTTTGCCAGCAGGCAAGCTGTTCTTATGGCTGATATTGGCATTGCTCTGCTTGCGCATGGGTTTTACATTCCTGTTCGATTGTTAATCTAACATAGAATACGGCAATTTCGAGTGCAAAGAGCAAGATGTAATGTAAAAGTGATTAAGCGAAACTTAGAGGTCTCAAATCCAATCAGGAATTGAGTCTAGCGCTATGAGCTCTTCAACTTCCATTCTTTTGCGAATGACATGAAACTGATCGCCATTTACCAGAACCTCAGGAATAAGCGGACGCGTGTTATATGTGCCAGCTTGAACCGCACCATAAGCACCAGCAGAGCCCACCGCAAACAAATCACCACGTTTCATTGTAGGTAGGTTTCGGTCTTTTGCCATGTAGTCGCCGGTTTCACAAACAGGGCCTACAAGATCACCAATGGTGTAGTCGCTTTTGTCTTTTGGCTCTTGCACTGGTCTTATATCGTGCCACGCATCATAGAGCGTTGGGCGAATAAGATCGTTCATGGCCGCATCGCCAATGAAAAAAGTTTTGCTATCGGTTTCCTTTGTGAAAATAATTTCACCAACCAAAATGCCAGCATTGCCCATGAGCAAACGACCCGGTTCAAATGCAACTTGTGTGTTTAAGCCTTTTACGTGCTTGGTTACCACTGCCGCATATTCTTCTGGTGAAGGCGGTGGTTCGTTGTTGCCTTCTGCTCGATATGGAATGCCAAGGCCGCCGCCAACGTCTACGTGTTCTATATTATGACCTGCAGCGCGTAGGCGCTCTACAAGGCCTTTTAGTCTAGAAAACGCATCGTCAAAGGGTTGAAGATCTACGATTTGGCTACCTATGTGCATATCGATGCCCACAACTTTGATGTTGTTTAGCGTTGCCGCTAGGGCGTAAATCTCTTCTGCTTGGTTCCACGGAATGCCAAATTTGTCGTCTTTTTTGCCTGTTGAAATTTTGGCATGCGTTTTTGCATCAACATCTGGGTTAATGCGAAAAGAGACATGGGCGGTTTTGTTAAGCGCTGTTGCACGTGCCGCTAGGGCGTGCAGCTCAGGAATAGATTCGATGTTGAAACATAAAATGCCAAGTTCTAGCGCTAAATCTAGCTCATAGTCTTTTTTGCCAACGCCTGAAAATACGATTTTCTTAGCTGGAATGCCGGCTGCAATTGCACGCTGTAATTCTCCAGCTGAAACAACATCTGCGCCAGAGCCAAGCTTTGCCAATGTTTGCAAAACTGCCTGATTAGAATTGGCTTTCATGGCATAGCAAATGAGCGCATCTATGTCTGAAAATGCGTTTGCGAAAACCTTGTAGTGGCGTTCAATTGTAGCTGTTGAATAGCAATAAAATGGCGTTCCCACTGCTTGTGCAATTTGGGGTATTGGCACGTTTTCTGCGTGCAAAATGCCATTTAAGTATTGAAAATGGTTCAAACCTGCGGCCTCTAAAATTGTGTGTAATTATTTAAGTTTAAATGATGCCGTCAAGAATGAACGGTCTGTCTGCTGTTGGAGCAGGTGCTTGCTCACCTGACACATCATCGGTTTGAACTGCGTTTGAGTTAGGCGCTTCTAAAGCACCTCTGCGCCCACACGAAGATAGGCCAATCGCCATGATAACGATAAGGCATGCAGTGCTTAGTTTTTTCAAAGTGCTATAGGTCACAGCATCTAACTCCATAAATTTTCAATAACTTATTCGACAGTTTTGCTAAAGGCAATTACCTTTTGCGCTTTTCGCTATCGCGTTTTTTGCGCCAATAGCTAATTTGGCGTTTTACATTGGCAGGCGAAGTGCCGCCAAAGCTTTTGCGAGAGGCAACCGATTTATCTACAGACAACACACTAAAGACTGCTTTTGTGATTGGCGGATGAATTTCTTGAAGTTCTTCAAGTGATAAATCTTCAAGGCCGCATTTCTTTTTTTCTGCCAGCGCAACAGCAGAGCCAGTTACGTGGTGTGCATCTCTAAAGGGCAGGCCAGTTTCGCGCACTAACCAGTCAGCAAAATCTGTTGCGATAGAAAAACCAGAACCAGCGGCTTGTGCCATTGCTTTTGGATTTACTTTTAAGTCTTTAATCATGCCTGTCATTGCTGCAATTGCGAGCTCTAGATTTTCTGCAGAATCGAACACTGCTTCTTTGTCTTCTTGCATGTCTTTTGAATAGCTAAGTGGTAGTCCTTTCATGACGGTTAGAAGCGCTACAAGTGATCCGTTAATGCGGCCTGTTTTTGCACGTATCAGTTCGGCTGCATCTGGGTTACGCTTTTGCGGCATTATAGATGAGCCGGTTGAAAATTTGTCTGACAAACTTACAAAGCCAAATTGCGGCGTTGACCAAATAACGATCTCTTCTGCTAAGCGAGACATATGCGTGGCGCAAATAGATGATAGCGACAAGAAGTCGAGCGCAAAATCTCTGTCAGAAACAGAATCAAGCGAGTTTCTTGTAGGTTCTCTAAAGCCAAGTGCTTTTGCAGTTTGTTTGCGATCAATTGGAAAGCCTGTGCCAGCAAGCGCTGCTGCACCAAGAGGCGATTCGTTCATTCTCTCAATTGCATCTGCGGCTCTAGATCTGTCGCGTGCAAACATCTCAACATAAGCCATGCAATGATGGCCAAATGTTACTGGCTGAGCAGTTTGCAAATGTGTAAAGCCTGGCATGACCGTAGATGCGTGTTTTTCTGCTTGGTCTAAAAACACATCTATGAGTGTGCCAAGAGCAGAGTGAACATTCATGGTTTGCTCTTTAACCCATAGTCTAAAATCAACCGCTACTTGGTCGTTACGTGAGCGCGCTGTGTGCAGTCTGCCAGCTGTTGGGCCAATAAGGTCTGCCAGTCTTGCTTCGATATTCATATGAATATCTTCAAGCTGAGCAGAAAACTCAAATTGACCGCTTTTTAGTTCTGACAAAATTGTGTCTAGACCTTTGATGATAGTTTTGGCATCACTCTTAGAAATAATACCTTTATCTGCAAGCATTTGCGCATGGGCTTTTGAGCCAGCAATATCTTGCGTATAGAGCTTTTTATCAAAGTCAATTGAGGCATTTATGGCTTCCATGATGGCGTCTGGTCCACTAGCAAAGCGACCACCCCACATTTGGTTGCCGGCTTTTGCTTTAGACGCTTTATTTACAACTGGCTTTTTTGCCATAAGATAATACTCCAGGAGTGTGTTTTAGTGACTGATACAAAAAACAGAACAAAGTTTCTACCCTTCATTCGTTCATTTGTAGCTATTGTTGCAATTGGTGTTGGCGTTAGTGCTTGTAGCGATGGTTCTGTTGATTCTGAAGTGGCAGCCAGTAGCTGTTCTTTAGCGGTAGAAAACGCCAAAAAGATGGATGATCATATTGGCGGTGATATGGCTGCCTTTTCGTTAGCTGATAGGCCAATTTCTCTAGCAGATGTTGCTTTTAAAGATGCAAATGACAAGCCTTTAAGCTTGGCGGATTATTCTGGAAAGACCTTACTTGTGAACTTATGGGCTACTTGGTGCGCGCCTTGTAGAGCAGAAATGCCAGCTTTAGAACATTTAGAAAAAGAGCTTGGCGGCGAATCATTTGCTGTTTTGCCAATTAGTGTCGATCGAGGCGATTCTGGAAAGCCAAAGGCGTTTTATTCTGAAATCGGCTTAAAGGCTTTGCCTTTCTTACATGATGCGCCTGGTGAAGCTTTTAAATTGTTCAAAAAAGAAGGCTTGGCTTTGGGCCTGCCTGCAACGGTTTTGATTGATGATAACGGCTGTGTTTTGGGTAAATTAAATGGCCCAGCTGAGTGGGGTGGCCCAGATGCACAAAACTTAATTAAGACCGCTTTAGCCGCAAAGTAATGGTTTAGCGCTTAGCCTGCTTAGCGTGTAGGCACATAAATTACTTAGCGTGTTGGAACTGGTTCATCGCCATTATAGTCGTAAAACCCTTTTTTGGTTTTGCGGCCAAGCCAGCCAGCTTCAACATATTTTACAAGAAGCGGGCAAGGGCGATATTTTGTATCTGCCAAGCCATCGTGCAATGTTTGCATGATAGATAGACAAGTATCGAGGCCAATAAAATCGGCAAGGGCTAATGGGCCAACAGGGTGGTTTGCGCCAAGCTTCATTGCCGTATCAATAGAATCTACCGTGCCCACCCCTTCATAGAGGGTGTAAATGGCTTCGTTTATCATAGGCAGCAAAATACGGTTGACCATAAAGCCAGGAAAGTCTTCAGACACTGTTTGTGTTTTGTCTAAAGACGCTACATAGCTTTTTGCTGAGTTATATGTGTCTTCATTTGTTGCAATGCCGCGCACCAATTCTACCAATTGCATAATTGGCACTGGGTTCATGAAATGAATGCCAATAAATTGGTCTGCTCTGTCTGTGGCAGAGGCTAGGCGCGTGATAGAAAGTGAAGACGTATTGGTTGCCAAAATTGCGTCTGGTTTTAACAGAGCGCAAATGTCTGCGAATATTTTGCGTTTAATGGCTTCATCTTCTGTTGCGGCTTCAATTACTAAGTCGCAAACGCTTAAATCTTGTGGGTTTTGCGCTGCCTTAATTTTGGTTAGCGCATTGTCCATTTCAGATTGCGTTATTTTTTCAGCGGCTACTTGGCGCGCTAAATTGCGAGAGATTTTTTCAATCCCTTTCGTGACTTGTTCAGCAGATAAATCATGAATGATAACATCGTAGCCAGCAAGCGCATTTACATGCGCTATGCCAGATCCCATTTGGCCTGCGCCAATTATGCCAACAGTTTCAATTTTTATGCTCATAAAGTCACGAAACCTTTTTAGTAATTAAAGTGCTTTTTCTAACTCTGGTAATGCTTCAAACAAATCAGCTATTAAACCATAGTCTGCAACTTGGAAAATTGGCGCTTCTTCGTCTTTGTTGATTGCAACAATTACCTTAGAATCTTTCATGCCAGCAAGGTGCTGAATAGCGCCCGAAATGCCACAAGCAATATATAGGTCGGGAGCAACCACTTTACCAGTTTGGCCAACTTGCCAATCATTTGGTGCATAACCAGCATCTACCGCCGCTCTTGATGCGCCAATAGCTGCGCCCAGTTTATCTGCAACTGGAATGATAACTTCTTGGAACTTTTCTTCTGATCCAAGCGCTCTACCACCAGAAATAATAATATTTGCAGATGTTAGTTCTGGACGATCTGTTTTTGCGATTTCTTCTTTCACAAATTTAGAAAGTGTAGAAGTGCTTGGCGCTTTAACTGCTTCAATGGCTGCGCTGCCATTTGTTTCGGCATCGTCAAAACCAGCTGTTCTTATTGTTAGCACTTTTACAGCGTCTGCTGATTGCACAGTTTGTATTGCATTGCCTGCATAAATAGGGCGTTCAAATGTGTCTGGTGAAACCACCTTAACAACATCAGAAACTTGCATAACATCTAAAAGCGCTGCTGCGCGCGGTAGAATGTTTTTGCCATTTGCTGTCGCTGGCGCAACAATTGTGTCGTAGTCTTTTGCCAAGCTTACAATTAGATCGGCTGTTGGCTCTGCTAGCATTGCTTCAAATGATGCATCATCAGCGCATAGCACTTTAGAAGCGCCAGTTAGTTTTGATGCTTGTGTCGCAATTGCATCGCAGCCTTTACCAGCTACTAGAATGTGAACGTCTGAGCCAATTTGTGTGGCTGCTGTTAGTGCCTTGCCTGTTTGATCTGAAAGCGATTTGCCATCGTGATCTGCAAGTAGAAGAATAGTCATGTATTTTGTCCTTAAATTTACTTGCAGTTTTTATAAAACGCCGGCTTCGTTCTTTAGTTTGTCTACCAACTCATCTACAGAGCCAACAATAATGCCCGCTTTGCGATCTTCAGGCTCAACCGTGTTTAATACTTTTAATCGTGGGTTAAGTGTTACACCAAAATCGGCTGGTGTTTTCTCATCCATTGGCTTTTTCTTTGCTTTCATAATATTTGGCAAAGATGCAAAACGCGGCTCATTTAGGCGCAAATCTGTTGTTGCGATTAATGGAAGCGAAAGTTCGATTGTTTGCAAGCCGCCGTCCACTTCACGAATAACAACTGCTTTGTCGCCATCTATAGCAATTTCAGAAGCAAAGGTTGCTTGACCCCAACCAAGCAATGCAGAAAGCATTTGGCCAGTTTGGTTGCAATCATCATCAATTGCTTGCTTACCAAGAATAACAAGGCTTGGGCCTTCTTGTTCTGTTACGCTTTTAAGAATTTTTGCAACATCAAGTGGTTCAACTAGTTCGTCGGTTTCTACCAAAATACCACGATCTGCGCCCATTGCTAAAGCTGTACGAATTGTGTCTTGAGCTTTTTTAGGGCCAATAGAAACAGCAATAACTTCGTCTGCTTTGCCTGCCTCTTTTAAACGAAGCGCTTCTTCGATAGCGATTTCATCAAATGGGTTCATTGACATTTTTACATTTGCCAATTCAACGCCACTGCCATCTGCTTTTACGCGTACTTTTACATTGTAATCTACAACGCGCTTTACTGGCACTAGTATTTTCATTTTGCTTTCCTCTTATCACTAGCGTGATGCAATATGTCTTAGCCCAGTTGAAAATTAATCTTTAAAATTTCGTTTTCTACCAATCGATGGCACTGAGGCTGAAGATTTTTTCTGTTGCTTAGTTTTACGTGAACTTGTTGGTCTTGGTATTTCTTGAAAGTTAGTCTCTTTCTGCGGTTCTATCTGTGTAGATGCAGCCGTGTCAAATAGTTTAACGTGTGGTTTTTTAAGAAAAACAACCAGTATCATACCAGCTATGAGGCCAGCGATATGTGCCGCAAAAGAGACATTACCATCTTCATCTGTCATTATTTCATAAAACTGCAGAGCAATCCAAAAGCCGAGCACTATAAAAGCTGGAATTTTTAGCGGAATTCTACCCAAAGCTAAAATCCAAACCTGCACATTTGGGTGTAATAATAAGTATGCGCCAATAATACCAGCTGCTGCACCACTAGCACCAATTAATGGCGCAGAAGATTGAGGGCCCAACATAGAATGGCCAACTGCACCAGCCGCCGCACATGCGAGATAAAATGCTAAATATTTTGCATGACCCATCGCATCTTCAATATTGTCTCCAAACACCCAGATGAATAGCATGTTGCCAGCAAGGTGCATGAAATCGCCATGCAAAAAGGAATAAGATAAATAGGTGAGACTGGTGGGTAGTCCGTCATATTCAACAGGTAGGCTTTCAAAGCCATTGGCAACTGAGGGTATAAATCCATAAGAAATGAAAAGCGCTTGCTGGGCATCTTCATTGGTTATGTTTGGCGTGCCAGTTATGAGCCAAATGCCTACATTTACGATGATGATCGCTAGGGTTACGTATTGTAGTTTTATATTTTGTAGCGAGTTTGAATCGTGCAATGGAATGAACATTTACAAAAGCCTTTAATATTTAACCCAAGAACTGCAGTAGCTGTGATTATCGGTTTTTACCTGGAACCCATAAGATGTCTGCAGTGCCATTTTCGTTTACAATTCTGGCTGCCACAAATAAATAATCAGAAATACGGTTCATGTATTTTATGGCTTCAGCATTTACATGCTCGCCCGGTTTTTCTGCCAATTCTACAATTAAGCGCTCGGCGCGCCTTGCTGTGGTTCTGGCTAAGTGCAAGTTTGCAGCTGCAGCTGAGCCGCCTGGCAAAATGAAAGAACGCAGTGGTTCAAGATTTGCATTAAACTTATCAATGTCGTTTTCAACGCGCTCAACTTGAGTGGCTAAAATACGCAATGGTTCATATTCTAGTTTTTCGCCAGTGTCTGGTGTTGCTAAATCTGCACCCAAATCAAAAAGGTCATTTTGGATAAGCATGAGAGAAGCATCTAACTCTTTGTGCTCTTTAGTGTGCAAGCGCGCCATGCCAATGCATGCATTGGTTTCATCAACTGTGCCGTAGCTTGCAACGCGTAAGTCATATTTTAATCGGCGTTCGCCAGAGCCAAGGGCGGTTGTGCCATTGTCACCTGTTTTTGTGTAAATCTTATTTAGTACAACCATTACCTTATCCTTTTTGGCGAATTCTATTTAGCCTTTACTTAGCCTTTGCCAGCAAAATATACCGCAGCTACCATGACAACAATAGCAACAAATTGAGCCGCAACTCTATAGCGCATAAGCTTTTGGCTGCGGTTCATAGAACCTGCTTTTAGCATGTTTATAAGGCCAAGTGCTAGAATTATAGCAACAACGCCCAGTGAGATGGGTACTAGAAAAACGAAAAAAGTGTCCAAAATTTAAATCCTAGCTTTAGTTTAATATTCTGCAAATTTGATTGAAATTAAATCGAGCAATCTTTGCGGTAAAATACGTTTTAAGAAGCCAAATAAATGTGTTGGGAATGTAACATAATAATTTGGCTTGGGTGCTGTGGCATTTAGGGCGTGTTTTAGTTTTTTGTAGACCGCCTCTGGTTCTAAACGCAAAAATGTTTTTATAGGTTCTTCGTGTAGTGCAGCATATTGCTTTACATAAACCTTAGCAAAAACAGAGTTTTTGGCATCTATCTTTGCATCGATGTGAGGAATAGAGTTTTCACCAATTTTAGAAACAATAGGCCCCGGCTGAATAAGGCTTATGTGAATGCCACTTTTATGCAATTCAAGCCGCATTGTAGAGGCTAGCCCTTCGAGCGCGAATTTTGAGGCATTATATGCCCCTCGCCATGGCAGAACAGCAAAACCAAGCACTGAAGAGCAATGCACAATGCGCCCGTGTTTTTGTTGGCGCATAATTGGCATTACTAACCTTGTGAGTTCATGCCATCCAAAAAAGTTTGCTTCAAATTGTTGGCGAAGTGCGCTGGTGGGCAGGTCTTCTACTGCGCCCGGCTGGGCATAAGCGCCATTATTAAACAAGGCATCTAGCTTGCCGTTGGTTGCTTTCATCACTTGGTTGAAGCAGGTGTGTATAGATTTTTCATCTTCGTAATCTAGGTGCAGTGCGTTTAAGCCTAGTTCTTTAAGATCTTTTATGTCTTGTTTTTTGCGTGCAGTTGCAAACACCGTCCATCCATCTTCTTGAAGGCGCTTTGCGCAATGCAAGCCAATGCCAGATGAGCAACCAGTAATAAGAATTGTTTTTGTCATGATGAATGGTGTTCCGCTTAGAGATATTTGGCTGGAGGGTAAGAGAGGCGTGCATAAAAAACAACTGCATTTGCCATACTATTTTAGTGAATACTCTACTTAAAATTACGAACAATTTTAAGTTTTCTTTTCAACACTTAGAAATGTCTTTTTGATATATTGATCTATTATTAGCAGGGAAAAAGTAAAATGCTTTGGAATTTATCATTTGAACAACTTGTGTTGTCATTTATTTTTGTGGCGTGTGCCGCTTTCATAGGTGCGTATATAGTTGATAAAATTCTTGGATATGCAGGTTTCAGCGTTATGGGTAACTGGGTGTTACTCTTAGTGGGCGCTTATGTTGGCATGTATACCTACAATAAATACGGCTATAGTTTGGGTGCAGATGCAATTCGAACTATTATTTTGGTCGCCGTTTCATCATTTTCTATGTTGTTAGCAGTGCTTGGTTTTAAGTTGATGACGCGCAGTTAAAGCTGCTTGTTATAACTAAATAAGACCAATCATCTTTTTAATATCGGTTTGCGAAGTGCCGGCACTTCGTAATTCGGCTATGGATGTGTCGTTATTGCTTTTAGATAATTTTCTATTGTTCTCATCTAAAATTAAATCATGATGAAAATATTGCGGCGTTGGAAAACCCATTAAAGCCTGCAACAATAAATGCACCGAAGTTGACCAAAACAAATCACGACCCCGCACAACATGCGTAATGCCTTGCATGGCATCATCAGTTACGCAGGCTAAGTGATAGCTGGCGGGGCTGTCTTTTCTTGATAAAATTATATCGCCCCAGTCTTTTGGCTTTGCTTTTATTGTGCCAGTTTCTTCTTTTGGCCCTTCAAAATTTTCTACCCAGTGCATTTCTTGACCCACAAATGCCATAGCTTTTTGCATATCTAGGCGCAGGGCATATTGATCGCCATTTGCTATGCGTTGTTCACTTTCGTCTTCTGATAAGTTTTTATCGACATCAGGATAAAGCGGCGAGCCGTCTGGATCGCGCGGCCAAGCGATGCCATTTTCTTCCTGAGCTCCTATATAGTTTTTAATTTGGGAACGGCTCATAAAAGCTGGGTAGACCAAACCCTCACTTTGAAGTGTATGAATGACTTCTTCATAGGTTTTTATATTATCGCTTTGTCTTAGCGGTTCTTCGTCCCATTCTATGCCAAGCCATTGCAGGTCTTCTAGCATGCGCTGTTCTAGCACTGGGGTGCATCTGCCAAGATCTGTATCTTCAATTCTTAGTAGAAATTTTGCATTTAATTGCTTTGCCATTTCTTGGTTTAAGAGCGCAGAAAAAGCATGGCCTAAATGTAGGCGTCCATTTGGACTGGGGGCAAATCTGAAAACTGGTTTGTTCATTGGCGGTTTAATTTTGGTCTTTTAATAATAGAAATTGATTTGAGAGTTTGGCTAGTGCAAAATGCCTTACAAACATAGGCTTTAATTGGTGATCTGTAAAATGATGCGTATTCGCAATCAAAAAGATATTGCTAAGGGAATGCAATTTTTGCGTGAGAATTTTGTTGAATTAGATGCAATTGCAGATGAGGTGGCTGAAGTGCCGTTGCGCCTTGGCGAAGCTAATTTTAAAGGCTTGGCTTCTATTGTTGTATCGCAGCAAGTTTCAAAGGCGAGCGCGAGTGCTATTTTTCAACGGTTCGAAACATTGATAAATCCACTTGATGCTCAAAATTATATTAAGTGCGGCGAAGCAGCATGGAAAGAGATTGGCTTGTCTCGTCCAAAGCAGCGAACGCTTTTAGCGGTTAGTGAAGCGGTGCTTTCTGGTGAACTTGATTTTGAGGCTTTGGCGCAATTACCTGCAAAAGAAGCCATAGAAAATATGACACGCGTTAAAGGCATAGGGCCCTGGACAAGTGAAGTTTATTTGCTGTTTTGTGCAGGACATAGCGATATATTTCCAGCAGGTGACTTGGCACTGCAAGAGGCGGTGAAAGTGATTTATAAATTAAATGCGCGCCCTAATGATAAAAAGACACGAGAAATGGTTGAACGGTTTTCGCCATGGCGGGGTGTGGCTGCGCGCTTATTGTGGGCATATTATGCCGTTCTTCAAAACAGAAATGCGACGCCCGTTTGATTTAAGAACAAAAATAAATTTGGGTCTTCACAAAAGTGTCTTACTAGGCCAACATAACTGTATCAAAGACGAGATAGTATAGTTTTGTAATATCTGGGAGGTTTCTTTGAACGTAGCAGTTGCAACACCAGATGCTTGTCCTGCTCTGGTTTTAAATGCCGATTTTCGGCCACTGAGTTATTATCCGCTGTCGCTATGGTCGTGGCAAGATGCCATTAAAGCTGTGTTTTTAGATCGTGTGAATATCGTTGCAGAATATGAATCTGCGGTTCACAGCCCTTCATTTGAAATGAAGCTTCCAAGCGTTGTTAGTTTGAAGTCTTTTGTAAAACC
The DNA here is from genome assembly GCA_045105915.1 of Nitratireductor sp. Classification (GTDB taxonomy): domain Bacteria; phylum Pseudomonadota; class Alphaproteobacteria; order Rhizobiales; family Rhizobiaceae; genus Salaquimonas. Next base: position 1,851 of record JBGCEA010000236.1, on the reverse strand, counting down.
CTCGCGCGAGCCTGCGTTTACAAGGTTTAATGTTTTTTTGCGCGACAATTTTGAATGCCAATATTGCGGCACTCGAAATGAGCCAAAGGACTTAACCTTCGATCATGTTATTCCGCGTTCTAAAGGGGGCTTAACAGAGTGGGGCAATGTGTGCGCTGCGTGTAGCCCGTGTAATTTGCGCAAAGGCAACAAAATGCCAAAGGACATTGGCATGGTGCCAAGGCATTGGCCATTTGTGCCTAGCATAAGTGACTTACATAGAAATGGTCGCAAATTTCCACCCAACTATTTGCATGAAAGTTGGATGGACTTTTTGTATTGGGACAGCGAATTGCAACCCTAATGAATGCACAAGTTACCTTGCTTAGTCGCTCGCTTTTTGAAATGCGCCTTTAAACGCAATCAGCGCTAAAATAATGCTGACAACTACATTCCAACCTGCAAAAGACAAACCTAAAAAACGACCTGCTGCTTCGTTGCAGCTTGGTGGTTTTTGAGTGGCAAGTTGGCTTAATAGATCGCCAGTTGATTTTATTTCGCCACCAGCAACTGCGCCGCAATCTGTTGGGCCTTCCCACCAAGCCCATTCTACGCCAGCATGCTGAATGCCAAGCACTGCCGCATAAACCATTAAGATTGCGCAGAGCGCTAAAAAGCCACGTGTTAGACAAGCTGGCCATTTTTGCCATGCAGAAATAAGCGCAATGAACGCCAATGGAATTGCAACATAATAAGGCTCACGCTGACCAAGGCACAATTTGCATGGAATATAACCAAAGCCATGTTGGAATATTAAAACAGCCGCTATTACCGCGCTCATGCCTAAAAATGATAGAGCTGCCATTTTGATTTGGAAGCTGCTTGTTTGTGCGTTTAAGTTCATTTTTAAACCTTAGAATATGAATTTGACAGCAACAAAGCCGCCAATTAGCAAAATACATGCAATGGTGAACATTAGGCCAAGGCGCTCTTCAATGAAGTTTTTGATTGGCTCACCAAATTTATAAAGCAAACCAGACACTAAAAAGAAACGCGCGCCGCGACCAATAATGCTTACTACTACAAATGTAACCAAATTGAGGCCAGTTGCACCTGAAAATATTGTGATCACTTTATATGGAAACGGCGTAACAGCCGCCAAGAGCACACCCCAACCGCCATAGGTGTTGTACCAGTTTGAAATTTTTTCAAACGAATCTTCTTTGCCATAAAAAGCTAAGATTGGTTTGCCAATCGTATCGTATAATGCGGCGCCAATATAATAGCCCAAAAACGCACCAAGCACAGATGCTATTGTACAAAGGGTTGCGTAAAAAATCCATTTATGACGCTTTGCCAGCACCATAGGAATAAGCATAACGTCTGGTGGAATTGGAAAAAATGAGCTTTCAATAAATGAAACGCCAAATAGCGCAGAGTTTGCAGACTTGTGTTTTGCCAGCGAAAATACCCAATCGTATATTGCCCGTATCCACCCATTTATGGTCGCTAACATTTGGCTCTCCATTTATTCTTTTGTAGCTGTAATTTGTTGTTGCGTTTAAATTAATAACCGCATTGGCTCAAGGTATAGAGGTGGAGAATTAATTTTTTATCTATTTTTGTAGTCTGGCTCTAGCGCTATCTTATTAAGCCTTGCTTAGTGGCTAGTTGAGCCTTGTTTGAGATTGGACGTTTTAAAGAAATGAATGCTGATTAGTCGATTATTTTTCAATAAATACTTGACCTACATTCACTGGTACTATTAGAAGAGCGCATGAGTGCCCCTGTGGTGGAATTGGTAGACGCGGTAGACTCAAAATCTTCTGCCTTCGGGCGTGCTGGTTCGAGTCCGGCCAGGGGCACCACTCA
>JBGCEA010000235.1:0-3226 GCA_045105915.1 Nitratireductor sp. | reverse complement strand
TGATAAAAATCCAGACGACAAATTGTCTGAGGCTAAGTTTAAAGAGTTAAACGAAGCATATGAAATTTTAAAAGACCCACAAAAACGTGCAGCATATGACCAATACGGACACGCAGCTTTTGAACAAGGCGGCGGTGGTGGCGGATTTAGCGGCGGCATGGGCGGCGGCGCTGGTGGCTTCTCCGATATCTTTGAAGACATCTTTGGCGAAATGATGGGCGGTCGCCAAGGCGGACGCGGCAATGGCGGCAGAGAACGCGGCGCAGACCTTCGCTACAATATGGAAGTCACATTAGAAGAAGCATTTGAAGGCAAGAATGCTCAAATAAGTGTGCCAACCGCAGTAAGCTGCGAAACTTGCACAGGCTCGGGTTCAAAACCAGGTTCAACCCCAACAACATGTTCTACATGTGGTGGCGCTGGTCGTATTAGAGCCGCACAAGGTTTCTTTTCTGTAGAGCGCGCATGTCCTTCTTGTCAGGGGCGCGGCGAAGTTATTTCAGACCCATGTTCATCATGTTCAGGCCAAGGCAGAGTTACTAAAGAGCGCTCATTAAGCGTAAATATTCCAGAAGGCATTGAAGATGGCGTGCGCATTAGGTTGTCTGGCGAAGGCGAAGCTGGCGCAAGAGGCGGTCCAACGGGCGATCTTTATATATTTATCTCTGTAAAATCTCACGAGTTTTTCCAGCGCGATGGCGCAGATTTATTCTGCCGTATTCCTGTTTCTATGACCACAGTTGCCCTTGGCGGTGATTTAGAAGTTGGCACGCTAGATGGCACGAAATCTAGAGTGAAGGTGCCTGAAGGCACACAAACTGGCAAACAGTTTCGCCTAAAAAACAAAGGAATGCCAATTATGCGTTCCAATGATACTGGTGATCTGTATATTCAAGTTGTGGCAGAGACACCGCAAAAGCTAAGCAAGCAACAACGCGAATTATTAAAAGAATTTGAAAAGCTGTCTTCTGATAGCAATAGTCCAGAATCTAGTGGCTTCTTCTCTCGTATGAAGGGTTTCTTAGATGGATTTTCTGATTAAACTACGATTTTATGTCTTCGGTTTGGAGTTTTAAGTGAGAGAACGATCCCGAGAAATCGCCAAGAGCATGGCCGAAGATTTGCGGTTTATCAAAGGTTGGATAAAACAGCCAAAAACCGTTGGCTCTATTAAGCCGACCAGTCGCCAAGCTGCAAAGCTTATGGTGGACCAGCTACCAAAAACAGATTTACCAATTTTAGAGTTGGGCCCTGGAACGGGCGTTATTACCTCTATGATGATTGAAAATGGTATAGAGCCTTCGCGCATTACCAGTATTGAATTTGATTCTGAATTTTGTGAATTCCTAAGAAAAGAAATCCCGGGTGTGAACTTTATTGAAGGCGATGCCTTTAATTTAAAAGACACATTAAAGAACACGCCTGACCAAAAATTTGGAGCTATTCTCTCTGGCATTCCATTATTGAACTTCCCAAAAGAAGAGCGCCAAGACCTAATTGCAAGCAGCTTAGACTGGATTGCAGATGGTGGGCCATTTGTTCAACTGTGCTATGGGCCAAAACCACCCGTACCAGCAAAGCCGGGCGTGTTTAAAACGCGTCCAACAAAATGGGTGATTTCAAATATTCCACCTGCAAGATTTTGGATTTATGAAAGCGATAAAAATGGTTAGACCCAAAATACTCATTCTTTGCGGATCGCTAAAAAGCGGATCATCTAACGCAAGACTTGCAGATGCCTTTGTTGGCGAATTGGCCATGCATGAATGTGAAGTTACACGCATTACGCTGGCCGATTATGAGCTACCCATTTATGATGGTGATTTAGAAGCCAAAAAAGGCGTTCCTAAAAACGCAGAAAAACTAGCAAAACTATTTGCCAATCATCAGGGCATTGTGTTTGCCAGCCCATCTTATAATGGCTCAATCACGCCCTTGCTAAAAAACACGATCGACTGGGTAAGCCGTGTACATGAAGTAGGCGGCAAAAAAATTGCACCTTATAATGGCACAGTTGCAGCTATTGCTTCAGCCTCACCTGGTGGTATGGGCGGCGTAGAATCTTTAAATCATATGCGCGATATTTTAGTGCGTTTAAAAATGTTGGTCATCAGCGAACAATTAGCCGTAGGCAATGCGCAAACGGCCTTTGATGAAAATGATAAATTAAACAATGAGCGCCAAGCAAACATGCTAACAGCTTGTGTTCAATCTTTGGTTGAAAAATCGACTGTCTTAATTTAGGCGTTGTTTATCAGCAAATTTTGTTAGGATAAAAACGCCATGTCTTCACTAAATAATGACACCTTAGAGCAAGCAAAAGACCGTCTTATTGTTGCTTTAGATTTACCCACCGTTGATGAAGCGCGCCAAGTAATAGATGAACTTGGCGAGAGCGTTAGCTTTTATAAAATTGGTTTTCAACTGGCGCTTGCTGGCGGCATAGATTTGGCAAAAGAACTTAAAGCAAATGGCAAAAAAGTTTTTCTTGATATGAAGCTTTTAGACATTGATGCAACGGTCGAAAAATCAGTTTCAAATGCAGTTGCCCTTGGCCTAGATATGCTAACTGTTCATGCTTATCCAAAAACGATGCGCTCTGCTGTAAAATCAGCAACAGGTTCTTCCCTTTGTGTGCTCGGCGTAACGGTTTTAACCTCAATGGATGATGAAGATTTAAAAGACGCTGGCTATGCAACCAATGCTGTTGATTTGGTTTTAAAAAGAGCAGCAGATGCTAAGGTTGCAAATATGGGCGGCATTGTTGCCTCTGCTCAAGAAGCCGAAAAAATTCGTAAAATCATTGGCCCTGACATGGCAATTGTAACGCCTGGCATTCGCCCAGAAGGTGCAGATGTTGGCGATCAAAAACGTGTCATGACACCCCAAAAGGCAATTCAAGCAGGCGCTTCGCACCTAGTGGTTGGCAGACCAATAGTAAGCGCAAGCGATAGAAAAGCAGCTGCCAATGAAATTGTCGCTCAAATTGCAAAAGCAATGAACGCTTAAACGCGCATTTAAATACAGCCTTCAAATTTGAGCGTGATAATATTTTCAAGCAATACTTGAAAACACGCGGCTCAATTCCCACATCTTAAGCATATTCAAAATTTCAAATTTTAATTCGTAACCAAAAATAATGGTTATCGAAAACGATACTTCATGTCTTAAGAAAGGGCGATACATTGAACACGACTTATGAAAAAAACCAAAGTGAACGCGCAAA
>JBGCEA010000234.1:0-8166 GCA_045105915.1 Nitratireductor sp. | reverse complement strand
ATGAAAAAGTGCGCGCAAACCGCTTAGCGCTTTTGGTGCGCATTAGAGATACGACAAGAAGCGTAGCAGACTTTGCCAAACTAAACGGCTAGTTTTAAGCACCACAGGAGCAGAAAATGAAAACTTGGAAACTATATTTATCAGGCGAAATTCATTCTGATTGGCGCGAGCAAATAGAAGCTGGCGTAAAAGCTGCAAATCTTCCTGTGTCAATCGATGCACCTGTTACGCACCATGAAGCATCAGACGATTGCGGTGTTTCTATTTTGGGCGAAGAGCCAAACAAGTTTTGGCACGACCATAAAGGCGCGCAAATAAATGCAATTCGCACGCGCACACTAATAGAAGGTGCCGACATTGTGATTGTTCGCTTTGGCGAAAAATATAAGCAGTGGAATGCGGCCTTTGATGCAGGTTATGCAAGCGCGCTTGGCAAACCACTAATTGTAATGCATGGCGCAGACCACCAGCACGCACTTAAAGAAGTAGATGCGGCGGCTTTAGCCGTAACGCAAACAGCAGATGAAATTGTGCAGATTTTGACATATGTCATTAAAGGCGAATTAAAAGGCTATAACGCTTAAGTGCTTTTAAGCGTCTTTATGTTTGCCAAAAACAGAGTTTAGTTAAACGCTGTAACTGCAAAAATAACAATTAAAATCAGTGAGATAGAGCTAACCCAAGCAAGCTTTGAAACATAAGCGGGCGGGCCGCCAGCGCGTTGCCATTTGGGTGCCATAAAGTTGGTAAATAGCACAATAAGCGTGAGTAACCCCACAAAACCTAGTTTAAGCATAAAGGCTGTACCGCTAACCCAGCCGCCAAAGCTGATGAGCATTAAAAGCCCACTTGCCCACAAAACGAGCACGGCAAAAAGCGATGTCACACGATAAAATTTTGCAAGGCGTTTTGTGTAAGCAGGCGCATCTAAATCGTGCGGCCCCTTAGAAAACATAACATACAAATTGCCAAGGCTAGCAACCGAGCCAAACATAAGTGCTATGAGATGCAGTGCCTTTAGCGTTGTAAAAATCATTTCTCGTTTTCTCGCTCAATTGCACGCCAGCCAATGTCTGAACGCGTAAAGCCATTTTCCCATTCAATTTGCGCAACAGCATTATAAGCGCTCTTTTGAGCTTCGCTTACGCTTTTACCAAAGCCAGTAACGTTTAACACGCGCCCGCCCGTTGCAACCAGTTGATCGTCTTTAATGGCAGTGCCAGCATGAAACACAAGGCCGCCCGCAGCTTCTGCGCGGTCTGTGCCTTCAATCACAGTGTTCTTATCATAACTTCCAGGATAGCCCTTAGAAGCCATAACAACCGTTAGCGCAAATTCATCAGACCATTCAGCTTCAGTTTCTAGTAAATCACCAGTGGCTGAGGCCATCAAGATTTCTACGATATCAGATTTAAGGCGCGGCATTAAAACCTGACATTCAGGGTCGCCAAAGCGCACATTATATTCAATCAACTGTGGGCCATCTTCTGTTAAAATAAGCCCAGCATATAACACACCTTTAAAAGGCATGCCCTTATAGTGCATTGCCGCCATTGTTGGCACAATTATATCGCTCATTACTTCATCGATCATTTCTTGGTCTAGTATTGGTGCAGGAGAATAAGCACCCATGCCGCCCGTATTTGGGCCAGTGTCACCCTCGCCAACACGCTTATGATCTTGCGCAGTGCCCATAAGCATTGCGGTTTGTCCATCGCATACAGCAAACAAAGATGCCTCTTCGCCAATCAAAAATTCTTCAACCACTACTTCTGCGCCAGCTTCGCCAAAATCGCCTTCAAAGCACGCATCTACTGCGTCCAGCGCTTCGGCCAATTCCATGGCAACCACAACGCCCTTACCAGCCGCTAGGCCATCGGCTTTAATAACAATTGGCGCGCCCATTTCGCGCACATATGCTTTTGCTTTTGGCGCATTGTTAAAGCGTCCATAGGCGGCTGTAGGAATATCAAACTCTGCGCATATGTCTTTGGTAAAGCCTTTTGAGCCCTCTAATTGAGCGGCTGCTGCTGTTGGGCCAAATGCTAATATTTCAGCTTTATTTAGGCTGTCTACCAAGCCATTTACTAATGGCACCTCAGGACCCACAATTACAAACTCAACTTTGTGCTTAGCGCAAAATGCAATCACGGCGTCATGGTCATTCACATCCAAATCGGTATTGGTTGCAATTTTACCAATGCCAGCATTGCCTGGTGCACAATATAAGGTGTCACATTTATCTGATTGTTTAATTTTCCAAGCTAAAGCGTGTTCGCGTCCACCAGAGCCGATCAAAAGAATGTTCATGTATGTTTTCCTGAAATAGAGTTGGCTCTGCCTAACATAGTTTTAAAAATTCCTAAATACTGGTCTTTATTTATCACATCTATTTTGCGCAATAACTTGACCCTACTAATCGAGTAAGCCAAGAGGGAAGTGTATTAGAATTTGAAAAGAGACGGAAATGAATTCTGCTTCAGATAATAAAGTAAAAGACGCAATGCGTCATTCTTGGGTTTATTTAGTATTGCCACAAAGCGCATGGCCTTACGCGCAATTGGCGCGCTGGGAGCGACCTATTGGCTGGCAATTGCTTTTGTGGCCTTGCATTTGGGGGCTGTTTTTGGCGCATATAGCGCTTAAAGCACAAACTGCTTTTTTTGACGTTTTTTTATATGCAATTCTATTTTATGCTGGCGCGTTTTTAATGCGTGGTGCTGGCTGTACTTTCAACGATATTGTTGATGTAGATATCGATCAAAAGGTCGATAGAACACGCTCGCGTCCTTTGCCAAGCGGTAGAGTGAGCAAGCGCAACGCTTGGATATTTTTAGCGCTTCAGCTCTTTTTGGGTCTAGCCGTTTTATTGATGTTCAATCAAACAGTGGTCATTTTGGGTGTCGCATCGCTTGTGCTTGTTATTATTTATCCATTCATGAAACGCATTACTTGGTGGCCGCAATTCTTTTTGGGGCTTGCATTTTCGTGGGGTGCGCTCATGGGATGGGCGGCGCTTATGTTCAACTCAATGCCATTTAGCTTCGAACTTTTAACGCCAGCTCTGTTTTTATATTTTGGCTGTATTGCTTGGGTTATTGGCTATGACACAATTTATGCACACCAAGACATAGAAGATGATGCGCTTATTGGCGTTAAGTCGACTGCAAGGTTGTTTGACAAAAATACCAAAATTGCGATTTTCATTTTATATGGCATCGCCATTATTTTATGGGCCATTACGCTTTCTCTGGTCAAAGTTCAGGGGCCAGCTTGGGCGGCATTTATTGGCGTTGTTTTGCATTTGGGTTGGCAAGTGCAAACGCTAAAAATTGAAGATGGCGCGTATTGCTTAAAGCTCTTTAAATCAAACACTCTGCTGGGTTTGATTCTTGCGCTGGGTCTGGCGGCTTCTCACCTAGCTTCCTAGCTTTATGCGTAAGCCAGCATGTGTAAGACAGCCAGAAAATTAGGCGGGCGACATAAAACTCATAAACTACTATGAATGCCGCCCTATGGCTTTCGCCAATCTAGAATTAGGCAAGTGGTCTTATAACTCCCCGTCCAAAAGTCGCCTGCCACTTTAGAGCTTTCGCTCATCACTTTAATAGCTTGCGCTTAGTTGCGCGCTATAATCTCATTTGCTTGAATTCTTTTAAAACCGCTAACTGTGCCCATTTTGCGGCGGCGTAAAAACCAACCACGCTGTTTTTGGGTCGTCACACGTTTGCGGCGTTCTAATGGGTGTTCAACCATCACCATGCCAAGTTCATTGCGAACCGCAGTTGCAATGTTTTGCGCATCAATAATAATCATAGGCAGCTTCAACAAACGGCTCCAAGAGTGCCAATCAGCTGAAATGTCATCCATATTATCTGCAACCAATACAGGTACACAAAGTTCTGGGTCGTGGTGGTGCAATTCTAGCGATACTTGTGTAGTGCCATCATCTTTTTGTAGTGCACGTGCTGCAACGCCTTTAAAAGACTTTGCAGGCAATGCCAAAGATAAAGGAAGGCCACATTTGGCAAGAGTTTTCTTTACACTCACACCCATTCTATCAATTGTGTAGCTTACGCCAGCACGCTCAAATGAAATACGATCTGAAATCGTATATGGGTCTAGACGCAGTTGATCTGCGTTTCTTTTTGTTGCCACGTTTGCCATGGTTATCGCTTTCCTGTTTACTCTTCAGAGCCCAATCTTATGTCGGTGCTTCTGATTTTAACGGGGTCATTATTTTTATTTTTGTTTCCCGTTGGTGTAAGCAATCTATCAAACGAGTGTCCCAATTAGCTTAAAATTGAAGGTAAATATTTCCTTTCCACAATGTGTGGTTATTGAAATATGAATCGGTAAGAAGTGAGTAATGAGTCTTTTCAAAGACTTAACAAGAATTTTCAAAAGCCGAGTTTTCTGGGCTTTTGTATTTTCCAATTCTTTACGCGTGTTAAGCCTTGGGTGCGGGTTGGTAAAGATTGAGTCAACGCATTTGCGCGTGGTAAGAATTGGCTAACCTTGCGAGCGCTAGAAGTTCTAAATTGAAAGATTGATTTATTAAGCCGATGTTTTAATTTGAAACAAATTTTTGTTTTCAGCACTACATTTGAACCAAAATATACATCCAAAACATCAGCCCCAACACTAAAGCAAAAGAGCATCATGCAAATTTCTCACATAGACCACTTTGTTTTGACGGTTAAAAACGTTGAAGAAACTCTTTTCTTTTATCAGTGTGTATTGGGAATGCAAAAAGTTAGCTTTGAAGACGCAAATGGCATTTCAAGAAATTCGCTTGTATTTGGTTCTCAAAAAATAAATTTGCATCAAGCAGGCAAAGAGTTTGAACCAAAGGCAAAAGCGCCAACTTCTGGCTCCGCCGACTTTTGCTTAATTACCAAAACGCCAATGCAAGATATCATCTCGCATATGCAGACACAAAATGTGAAAATTGAAGAAGGCCCAATAGCGCGCACTGGCGCTGTAGGTGCGATCAATTCAATTTACATAAGAGATTTAGACCAAAACCTAATAGAAATAAGCAATTACGAAACTTAAAGCACTTTACCAGGGTTCATTATGCCCTTTGGGTCAAATGCTTGCTTTATTTGTTTCATCATTTGCAACTCAATGGGTTGCTTGGTGGCCGCCATTAAATCGCGCTTCATAACACCAATACCATGTTCAGCGCTAATAGAACCGCCCATTTGAATAATGAGTTCATGCACCAAATCATTTATGTGTTCGCGCTTTGCCATAAAGTCTGGCTTATTTGCTTCAATGTCTTCACTTGCGGGCTGTGAGATATTGTAATGAATATTGCCATCGCCCAAATGTCCAAACCCACAAATACGCGCATCTGGTATTTCTTTATAAACAATAGCATCAGCACGCGTTAAAAACTCTGGCATCAAATGCACAGGCACAGATATATCGTGCTTTATAGAGCCGCCTTCGGGCTTTTGGCATTCAGAAATACTTTCGCGTAATGCCCAAAACGCATGTTGTTGGCTTTCATTTTGCGCAATCGCAGCATCCAAAATCAATTCCTCACCATAGGCTTCTTCTAAAACATGCATCATCAATTCATTTGCATCTTCTTGCGATCTTCCAGAAGAAATCTCAACAAGTACATACCAAGGGTGGGTCTCTTCTAGCGGATCACGACTGACATCTAAATGGCGAATAACAAAGCTAAGGCCCATTTGAGAAATCAATTCAAAGCCTGTTAGCGACTTGCCAGCTTTTGCTTGGGCTAAGTTCAATATTTTCAATGCATCTTCAGGCGATTGAACGCCCACAAATGCAACTTCTTTTCCACTTGGTTTTGGAAACAATTTTAAAACAGCGCCAGTCACTATGCCAAGCGTGCCTTCTGCGCCAATAAACAGATCACGCAAATCATAGCCGGTATTATCTTTTTTGAGTTTTCTAAGTCCGTTCCATATTTCGCCATTTGTCAGCACGACTTCTATGCCCATTACCAAATCGCGCATGTTGCCATAGGCCAAAACGCCAGTACCGCCAGCATTGGTGCTAATATTACCACCAATCAAGCAAGAGCCCTGTGCACCAAGAGAAAGGGGAAAGAGAAGATCATTTTCATCTGCAAGCTTTTGTATGTTTTCCAGCACCACGCCTGCATCTACAGTTAAAGTATTGCCGGTTTTATCTAATTCACGAACCTTATTCATGCGCTCAACTGAAATAACAATCTCGCTGCCATTGGCATTTGGAACACCGCCACCAACATGGCCAGTACGCCCCGAAATTGGCACAACACCAATGGCGTGTTCATTTGCAAGTTTTAGTAAATCAGAAACCTCTTGCGTATTTGCAGGCTTTAAAACAAGCGGCGTCGCACCAAAATAAATGCCACGTGTTTCGCTTACATAATCTTGCTGGCCTATGGTGTCGCTAATGGCGTTTTTTTCACCCACAATTTGTGTGAACTGATTTAAAACATCTTGTGAAATTGTTTGGCTCATTTAGCTGCCTTTATTTGTCTTATAAGTCTTTATCTGCTGCTGCGCGTTTTAAACGATCATTTATGGCAATGCCCATACCATGCTCAGGAATAGGCGCAACACATATGGTTTCAACCCCCATATCATCTATTTGGCGCAAATAAGAATACAGATTGCTAGCTGCCTCTATTAGGCTCGCGCTCTTGCTTAAGTTTAGCCCAGCCTTTGCACTAAACGCTTTTTCGCCAAAGCCCAGCCAACCAGCATCTTCTGCGCATTCTTCACAATTGAGTATAACTTTTGCATTTGGCGCATAATGGCTTTTCATCATGCCGGGCGCTAAAATTTTTGTATTGATGGAAGGCAGCTCAACTTTTAAGCCAGTGGCGTTTTCAATCTCAACTTTGCTTATGCCGCCAGGGCGAAGCAATGTTAGGCGCTGGTCTTCAATTTTCACAATTGTAGACTCAAGCCCAACAGAGCAAGCATCCTCATCGATTATTAGCAAATCTGTCCCGCTAAATTCTGAAGCCACGTGGTGTGCTGTGCTTGGCGAAATTTTGCCAGAGCGGTTTGCACTTGGCGCGGCAAGGGGCTTTCCAAGTGCTGAGATAATTTTTGCGCTTGTGCCCTTTGGGTGTCTAAGTCCAATGGAATCTAGATTTGCTGTTACCAATTCATGTGCATCGCTGGTTTTTGCAATTGGCACCACAAGTGTTAAAGGCCCCGGCCAAAAAGCTTCTGCCAGCTTTTGCGCTAATGCATTAAACTCACCATATTGCTGAGCCATTTCTAGACCATCTACATGGCAGATAAGTGGGTTAAAGCTGGGTCTGTTTTTCAGTTCAAAAATTTTTGCGACAGCCAAACCATTTGTGGCATCTGCCGCTAGGCCATATACCGTTTCGGTTGGAATGGCGACAACGCTTCCCGTGCGCAAGTGCTGCACGGCCTCTTCAATAGCGTTTTTCGCATCATTTTTAACGCTTATCGTTGTCATATATTTCACTTAATGCTTTCTGGCTTAAAAGACAAAATGAAAAATGATTAAGTCAAAAAATAAGTTCTAGTTTTTGTTCGTCTGTGCCATCTTATAGCGGTTCAAACTAAAAGATGATGGAAAATATGTATCGCTCACCCGTTTCAAAAATCAAAGACACTTTATTTGCCATAACCGAACTTAAAAGCGATATGAGCAATGCGAGCTTTGGCGATTTGAGCGAAGATGTTTTAGAGGCCATATTAGAAGAAGCTGGTAAATTTGCGAGCGAGCGTATAGCGCCGCTTAACAAAATTTCTGACACGATGGGCGCAAGCCTAAAAGACGGTGAGGTAACTTTGCCAACCGGCTTTAAGCAAACCTATAAAGATTGGGTAAATGCGGGTTGGAACAGCCTTTCTGCGCCACAAGAATTTGGTGGGCAGGGGCTTCCACTATCTCTTGCCGTAAGTGCCATAGAAATGTGGAGTGGCGCTTGCCAGTCTTTCACGCTTGGCCCTGTGCTCACACTTGGCGCAATTGAAGCGATAGATAATCATGGCAGTGAAGAGCTGAAAGCCATGTTTGGCGAACAAATAACATCTGGCGAGTGGGCCGCCACCATGAACTTAACAGAGCCGCAAGCAGGCACAGACTTAGCCGCATTAAAAGCCAAAGCAGAAGCCGTTGGCGATGGCACCTATAAAATTTCGGGTCAAA
>JBGCEA010000233.1:0-9542 GCA_045105915.1 Nitratireductor sp. | reverse complement strand
TCAATAAATACTTGACCTACATTCACTGGTACTATTAGAAGAGCGCATGAGTGCCCCTGTGGTGGAATTGGTAGACGCGGTAGACTCAAAATCTTCTGCCTTCGGGCGTGCTGGTTCGAGTCCGGCCAGGGGCACCACTCATCCCATTTGACGCATCCAAACAGTCCAGATTGCTATATAAAATCGTTGTTTTTCAATGTTTTATGATTATATTCGTCTTGTTTAGTCCGATGTTATCCGATTGCATCCGAAAATTTTGTTGGTATTTATGTTGGTATTAAATCTCTATTTGTTTAATATGGGCCTATGGCTCTTAATGACACAAAAATACGTTCAATTCAAAAAACTGACAGGATTTTAAAACTCAGTGATGGTGGTGGACTGTATTTGCACGTCAATACAAATGGTTCAAAGCTATGGCGAATGGCTTATAGATTTGCGGGTAAACAAAAGACACTTTCATTTGGCGCTTACCCCGATGTTAGCTTGCTAGAAGCGCGGCAAAAGCGAGACGCTGCTAAAACTCAAATTGCGAAGGGCTTAGACCCATCTGATTTGGTTAGACAGGAAAAACTGCAAGCTAAAGTAAACTCACAAAATACGTTTAGTGCTGTTGCAGAAGAGTTTTTATTGAAAATTAGCAAAGAGGGCAAAGCTGAAGCTACTTTGTCGAAAAAGCGCTGGTTGCTAAATATGGCAATATCCAGTTTTGGACACAGGCCAATAATAGAATTAACTGCGGTTGAGATATTAGTGCCTTTGCGCTCAATTGAAAGTAAAGGGAAATTTGAAACAGCCAAGCGCCTAAGAGCCACAATTGGTCAAGTCTTTAGGTATGCTATTGCAACTGGCAGGGCTGAAAATGACCCAACCTTTGGATTACGCGGCGCACTTATCAATCCAGTTGTTACACATAGAGCGGCAATATTGGATGCGCCAACTTATTCAAAGTTAATCATGGATATTTGGGACTATGATGGAAAATTTGAAACGAGAACAGCTTTAAAGTTAATGGCTTTGCTCTATCCAAGACCTGGTGAGTTAAGGCAAGCGGAATGGTCTGAGTTTGATTTGGAAAAGCAGTATGGGTAGTACCAGCGCATAGAACTAAAACACGCCGCGAACACATTAAACCACTTTCAAAATTTGCAGTTGAGATTCTTTCTGAATTAAGGGAGTTAAATGGGTCTAACAGACTTCTATTTCCTTCAACTCAATCTGCTATGAAATGTATGAGTGAAAATACACTTAACAATGCAATCAGAAGGATGGGATATGGACAAGACCAAATGACCTCACATGGCTTTAGAGCTAGTGCTTCAACACTGTTAAATGAAACTGGTAAGTGGCAAGAAGATGCGGTTGAAGCAGAGCTGGCCCATGTTGGGTCTGACCAAATTCGAAAAGCTTATCATCGAGCAGTTTATTGGGATGAACGCAAACAAATGTGTTAGTGGTGGTCAGAACGGATAGAAGGCTTTTTAAAACCGTAATTTTAAAAGCAGACTATTCATAACCATTTCCTTTTTGCAAACCAAGTTCTGCCATTTTCTCTTCTACCTGCTGCTCAGTCATTTTGAGTTTTATCAATAGATGTACATAATTATCAATTGCCCTTCCAAAATTTGGATGCTCATGGCTTGTTTTAATCTGGAAATTTATTAAAATTTCTAACGCTCTTTTAAATAGGGGCTCTGCTAATTCTAGTCTGTTTGTCCTTTGTAGTAACATTGCCAGATTATTGAGCCTTGTTGCTACATTTGGATGTTCAGGACCTAATGCTTTTTCGGTTATTTCTAGGGCTCTTTTGAATAGTGGCTCTGCTTCCTCTAGTCTGTTTGTGTCGTGTAGCAGCCTTGCCAGATTATTGAGGCTTGTTGCTACTTCTGGATTTTCAGAACCAAATTCTTTTTCGGTTATTTCTAGCGTTCGTTTTAATAAAGGCTCTGCTTGATTATATCTTGCCTTATGTTGTTCTAATAGACCGAGTGTGCTCATTAGATATGCAACAGCACCATCCAAATTATTTCTCTCCTCACTTCTAGTAATGAGCTTTTCTACATGTGGCACGAAAGGCTCTAACACAGGCCAATTATCAACATCGTGTGGATGGCCAACAAATGCCTTGGCAATCCAATGTTTTGTGTTTTGTAAACAGACGTCTTGTGTTTCCTCATCCATATGCCCAATCCAAAAGCCCTGTACCAATCGGTGCATAGAAAATGAGCCATCTTCGTCATTTGTTTGAAGCAAGGACAGTTCGAACAATTCTGCACGGGCAGCGAATATATCAAAGCCTTCAGGGTCGCCCTCAAGGTTATTCTCTAATACTGAGACTGGAATAGGGTCCGGTGCTAAAAAAGCTATGCGCGACATTAAATAGACAGCATGTTCACTTAATTGTTCTATTGAAGTGAGCCAAGTGGCTGCAAGGCCAACATCGTGATTATAAGCGCTGTCATCTGCATTAAATAGAGAAAGCGCTTTTTTTCTATTCTCATGCCAAAGCTTTAGATATTGTTTAAAGCCGATGCGCATTTTATTTATGTAAGCACTTGCTTGCTCTAGCCCTAATGCCAAGCCACCCATTTCTGTCGCGAGTTTCTTTGCATCCTCCTCATCAGCTTTAGTTTTTACTCTTTTCTCATCGGTGCGCTTAAGCAAGAACTCAATGGCATCTTCTTCTTTTAAAACACCCAAAGGTAGTTTTGAGATGGTTGGACCATAATCATCTACACGGCCAGTAATAAGAACATGTCCGCCTTTTAGTTTTGGAAGATAGTCTATAATAGCGCGCTTGGCATCAACGCTGTCCACATTATCAAGTATCAGCAACCAAGTAGGGTTTTGGTCCAGCCAGTTTAAGGCAGCATGTATGCGAACACTTGTTTCTCGGGCTTCCTTTTCTGGCAAGTTTAAGATGCCATCATTGACCAACTCTGAAAGGCCAAACTCTAATTTATCTATTGCCTTATCAAAGGTGTTTTCATCATTTGATTTTTCTGAGGGATCAACGGAGATAAAAAGGGTTGCGCTATAGTTTTGTCTTTTTGAGTGGGCGTATTCAAGCGCAAGCCGCGTTTTACCAACGCCGCCAAGACCATGAAGGGCTGTGCCAGTAATGGCGGCTGTTGAGCCCTTGCTGAAGAATTTATCAAGCTCATCTAACTCGTCACTACGCCCTGTAAAGAGCTCGTTGATGGATAATGGCAAGTTGGAGGGAAGTGTTCGAGATTTTTGGCTATGATAAAGATCACCAACAGGACCTTGTAGTAATTCATTTATCAATTCAGTTGGATTTTTAAACTGATATCTTTCACTGTCAGGAAATGCGTTTGCACGTGCCAATCTTGCCAGATGCTCTTTTTGTAATTTTTTTTGCTCTTTGTCGCTGACGTAATTTTTATCTTCTTCTCTATCCAAATTTAAGCGGGCTGTGAAATTATTAGTTGTTTTTCATGGTAGAGTGCTAGCCAAGCCTCCCACTGTGTAAGCGAAATAGTTTTTAGAACTTTATGGTCATTCATCCACTCGAATTGCGCAAGTATTTTTGGGTTAGCATTTAGGAACGAAGTGACTTCTTTCAACTCTTCTCTGCTTGTAGGGATATGGCCCGTGATATCTCCCACTAAATGAACAACCATGTCGCAAGATGAAATATACTCGTTTAATTTAGATTGCGTTTCACCGGTGTTGATGAAATTCTCTTGTGTTTCTATCTTAAGGTTTGGGAGATGAATTTTATCATCGATTTCTCTGCTGTAACGCTCAAATTCATTTCTGACACGAGAAATAAATATACTGGCCAATTTTTACCGCTCCCAATTATATTCAAGAGCTTACCTTATGAAATAAATAAGAATATTCAAGCACTAGATAAGATTTATAATAACTCAAATCATTTTGTGAGGGCGTGAGTGGTCTGTGGAAATTGGGTATAATCTCAAATAATATTCATGATGTGTCGCTGTTTACCCACCTGGGCGGCTATGTTGGACGTAGCTGATTCGTATTAAACCAATTTGAACTAATCTTATCAGTAAAGATAAATGGCAAAAGAAAACCGCCCAACCCTGGCAGGGGTGAAGGCGGTTTGTAGGAACTAGTCCTAGCTCTTTAGAGTCGAGCAAGTTTAGTCCTACTTTACTGGACAAAATGTGCAGGTGAAATTTCACTGCTCAGGATATTTTGTTTGGATTTTGCCTCAAATAATATTTGAAAGGCAAATAATTTGAGTAAATGACTGAGTCATCCACAGGGTGCCAATACATCAAAAACAACTAACAGTTTTCCAGAGTCAGGCTTTGTTCGCTTGTCTTCTATATTGGCACCCATAGGTCCAATCCCAGTATCAAAATCTACTTGGTGGGCTGGAGTTAAAGATGGACGTTTTCCCAAACCACAAAAATTAGGCCCTAAAACTACGGTCTGGTTAACAAAGGATATTCGAGCATTATTTGAAGCGGAGTAGATAGATGTCGAAACGCATAAATCCAAAAAAAGTAAAATTGCATCGCTCATATTCTGTGGTTGAAGCGGCTGATTTATTCAGCATTCACACAAATACGGTTCGTAACTGGATTAAAAATGAAAACCTTGATGCCATTAAGGATGGTGGCAATTGGATTATTGTAGGTCAGGTATTACGAGAGTTTCTCGAGCTGCGTGAAAAGTCACGTAAGAAGCCTAGTAAGAGGGGCGAGATATATTGCCTTTCTTGCAAGTCAAATCAAAGGCCAGACACTGAGCTAATTGAATAAGAGGCATTTAGCAAAACCAACGGAATAATAAGAGCTATTTGCCGGAGTTGTGGGAGAATTATAACTCAGTTTGGTGGGACAGGAAAATATAAGAACTTTAAAAGCGGCCGATTAGGCAGAGTCACAACCAAGTGTGAGTGCCAAGCATAAATGATACAGCAAATAACCTCTAAAACAGTGACTATGGAAAGGTAAGAAAAATATGCCAAAATACAATGCAGATAATGAACTTATTAAGAGAAAATATCGGCACTATTTACAATATGCAGATAGAAAAAATGAACAATCATTAGATAAAGCGTTCGCAGCGATTTCTAGATTTGAGGTCTATACTAAATACAAAGCCTTTAAGCAGTTTCATATTGAGCAAGCAGTAGGCTTTCAGCGTTTTTTAGAAAAAGAAAAGCATTACAAAACAGGCAAGCCTTTAAGTAAATCTACTTTGTCATCTATTCTCAGTGCAATGAAAAATTTCATCACCTGGCTTGCAGGGCAACAAGGATTTAAAAGCCGCATCAAGTATTCTGATGCTGATTATTTTAACTTGAATGCAAAGGATACGGCAATAGCTCATGCGAAAAGGCCAAAAAAACACCCTTCCATTGAGCAGATATTACATGTTTTAAAAAGCATGCCTTTTGATAATGATATTGCTCTACGCAATCGTGCTTTAATTGCTCTAACGTTACTAACTGAAGCGCGTGCGGGTGCACTCGCGTCATTTCAACTTGGCGATTTGGATTTGACTGAGAATACGATTTTTCAAGATGCACGACACGTAAACACAAAATTTTCAAAATCATTTGTGACAACCTTTTGTCCAGTAGATGAATTGCCGTTAGAAATAATTTCGCATTATGTGAATTACTTGAGGGGTGAGTTGCTTTTCAGCCCGACAGATGCGCTTTTTCCTAAAACAAAAATGAGCCACGTAAAAAGCAAGGGGCTGCAAGTAAGTGGCTTAACTAGAGACTTTTGGCAGACAACTCAGCCAATAAGAGAGATATTTAAAGAAGCGTTTGAAGGTGCAGGCATTGCCTATTATCACCCTCACTCATTTAGAGATACTTTGGCTCAGCACACCTTAGCCAATTCTAATTCGTTTGAGCAGGTAATTGCGATGTCCAAAAACTTTGGACACTCAAATGTTGCAACTATGCTCAATAATTATGGCGGTATAAATCATAGTTTGCAGAATGATTTGATTAGGGAGCTAAGGCCCCGTGAATAGTTAAAGACATAGTCGCAATCAAAATGCTTGTCACTTTTTAACTTGAGTGTTTAAGATGAGTAGGCATCTGCTTCTTAAACCCCTGACTATGTACAATCAACATTTGTTGGTATTATTGTTGGTATCATAGAAATTATTTTTAATTTAATTATTTATTATCAATAAATTAAATGAAATTTGCGAGTCCGGCAAGTGCACCACTCATCCCATTTATTCAGTTTGAGATAAGTTGCAATTGCGCAATTAGAATCTGGTTTTTTAGACTAACTTTCTCTCAAGGCCTTTGATTTTATGTCTTGTACAGGCTTTAGCAAGTAATTCATGATTGTTCGCTTGCCGGTCAGAATGTCTACCTCTGCGGCCATGCCTGCAATAATTGCCATATCTTTTTTAGCTTCATCTATTTTTGCTTCAAGCTTTACACGAAAATAGGGTTCGCCTTTTTCGTCTTGTAGTGTGTCTGTTGAAATATCGGTAACACGTGCTTGAATGCCGCCAAATGAGGAATAATCATAGGCTGATAATTTTGCGATGGCTGGTAGATCGACCCAAACTTTTGCACGATCTTTTGGTGATAGGCGAACCTCAATTGCAATAGGTGCATCAGAAGGGACAAGCTGCATTAGATTTTGGCCAGAACGTACAACACCGCCAATTGTTGTTTGAAATAGGCGGTGCACTTTGCCGCTAATGGGTGCTTTAACTTCTGTTCTAACTTTACGATCGCGCATGGCTGTTACAGTTTCAGACAATTGCTCAATCGCACGCTTTGTTGTGACAATATCTGTTTCTGCGTCTGAGCGAAAACGTAAATCGGCTTCATTTTGGCGACGAAGATTTTCGCTTAATTGTGCTTCGGCTTGCGGTATTTGGTGCTGAAGATCAGAAATCTTGGTTTGAATTTGCTGCAAAGTTGTTTGGTTGCGCAATAATTCGTTTTTAGATGCCGCGCCAGATTTGTGAAGCGTCTTTAAGCTTTCTACTCGCTGATTAACAAGAGCGTATTCTTGTTGCATGTTTTTTAAACGGCTGCGTTTTTCTTCTTTTTCTAATTTCTTTCGAATATGTTGGTCTTTAAGAATTAGCACCTGTTCTAGGTGGCTTTCGCGGCGGCGCTTGAAAAGAAGTGCTTCATTTTCAACAATAGCTGGAATGGCTTTTTGTATTTCACTTGGAAATACGATGGTTTCTATGTTCGCGCTTTCAGCTTCTAGGCGTACTAATTCTGCTTTTTTAGACCATAATTGATTGGATGCTTTGGTGAATTCTGCTTGAGAAAATGGATTTTCGATGCGCATGAGCACATCTCCAACTTCTACGCTTTTGCCTTCATAAGCTATAATGTCTGAAACAATGCCGCCTTCAAAGTGCTGAACGAACTGGTTTTGAAGAGAAGGCACTACTTTGCCTGAGCCACGTGTTACGACGTCTAATTCTGTTTGAGTTGACCAAAAGATTGAGGCAAGCAAGCCTATAGATATTGTGTACACAAAAATGCTGTGCGCACGACGTGAAAGTTTGTCTGCTTTTGTTGGAAATTGCAGCATCGAATTATTTTGATTCTGATCTGTTTTTTGTGGGTCATCAAACATGTTCGAATGGTCTTTCATAAATGTTGTATTCAACTTGTATAGATATGTGAAATTTACAAAGTATTAACGATAATATGGTTTTTATTGTTAACTATTATTAATTAAGTGATTTGCTTTTCATACGAACGTTAGAGCGTTGTTTTTTCTTATTTTATGAAATTATGAATTTGCCAGTCTTGGAGAAAAAATGAACGCTCACGTTAACTCTTCTGATCAAAGTGTTAGAGAATCATTCGAAAATGAATGCGTAGAATTTCGTGAAGAAATGAGCGAGCATATTGCATCTTGCATGCAGCGTATTGCAGATGTTTGGTCTCAATCGAGCGTTGGTTTTACTCGCAAATTTGACTCAAGGGTTGGCGATGAAGAAATGCCAAGCATGGAGCGCTTGAGCGCTTTTGCAAACGAGCTTGAAGTCGATCTTAAATTTACAGAAACAAAAATTGAAAAAATTAAAGCAGAACAGTTTCCATGTATTTTAATGCTAAATACCGGCAAAGGCGTGATTGCAAAAAGCAGTGATGGCAAGCAGGTTACCCTATTGGTTGGCATGGAAGACATTAATGTCTCGCTTTCATCTCTTAAAGCGCTTTGCTGCAATATAGCTATTACCGTTCATCCAAAAACTGAAGTTGGTGTGAAAGATGTTCTTTCACCTGAAATTGAGAAGAACGAAGATGCTGCTATATCTAAGAAAAGCGGACTTAAGAAACTAACATCGCTCATTTTAAGCGAAAATAAGCGTTTGTTGTTTCAATTGTTTTTAACGGCAACCGTCAACAATGTTGTTATGGTTGTTTTACCGCTTTTCATTATGATTGTTTATGATCGTGTTATTCCCCACAGCGCATTAGAAACCTTATGGGCTTTGGCAATTGGTGTGTTTTTAGTCTTGGCAATAGATGTTGCCATTAGATATGTGCGACTTGTGCTTGTGGATGCAATAGGCTTTTCAGCCTCTACCAAATTGCAAACAAGGCTTTATGATAGACTAATAAATGCAAGAATGAACTCGGCTCCAAAAAGTGTGGCAGATTGGACAAGTGCATTTCGCGATATTGAAAGCGCATCTACACTTATTCCATCACTTATGATTTCTATTTTGGTAGACATTCCATTTGTTGTTTTGGTTTTGTTGTTGGTGTCATCTATGGCGGGCTCAGTGGTTTGGGCGCCAATTATCGGCATTATGTTAATCACTGCATGGATAGCAATCAGCCAACGTATGCTTCTTAGAGTTAGCAAACAAGATAACGATTTTCAGAATAAGAAAATGAATGACTTTGCAGAGACCGTAAACTCTTTGCGCACCATTAAAGCAGTAGGGGCGCAGCATTCTAGACTTGGGCGTTTTGAAAGATTGATCGATTCTTCAACGCATTCTTCACATCAATCTCGCTTGCACAGCTTAATGCCATCGCAAGTTACTATGATTGCGGTTCAGGCGGTTATTGTGAGCGCAGTTATTATTGGTGTTTATCGTATTTCAGAAGGCCAAATGACAGTTGGTGCATTAGCCGCTTCTACATTGCTTGTTGGACGCGTGTTGTTGCCAGTTAGCAACCTTATGTCATTGTTTGCACGTAGTATTCAGGTTTCAAAATCGATAACCCGCGTGTTTGAATTGTTAGAATTACCACAAGAAAAAGCTGGTGACGCATTTCGTTCGGGCGGCATATCAAAGGGTCATATCGATCTTAAGAATGCTAGTTTTCAATATCCTGATACTGAGCTTGCGTGTTTAAACAATGTATCGCTTAGCATTAAACCGGGTGAAAAAGTTGCACTTGTTGGGCGCACGGGTTGTGGCAAAAGTACTTTGCTAAAATTACTTGTTCGTTTTTATGATCCTATATCTGGCAGTTATAATATTGATTTTGCAGATTCAAGACAAGTTTCTCCTGATACGATTCGCAAGGCTTTTGCGTATATGCCTCAAGAAGCAGAGCTTTTTGATGG
>JBGCEA010000232.1:0-16948 GCA_045105915.1 Nitratireductor sp. | reverse complement strand
AAGCGTCACCTTGCCGTTTTGGCGGCGTAGTTTTGCGGCTTCAAAAACCTTTTTCAAATCTGCCACACCAGAAAAGATTGCAGAGATTTGTTCAAACGCATAGTCGGTTTCGCCAGCTAGTAATCTTGCAATTGTGGTTTTGCCAGTGCCTGGCGGCCCCCAAAAAATAAGACTGCCAAGCGTACCTGAACTTAGCATTTTGGTGAGTGTGCCATTCTCGCCAGCCAAATGGTCTTGGCCGACTACTTGAGATAAGTTTTGTGGACGCAGCAAGTCTGCCAGTGGTCTATAGGCTTTATCGCCTTCACCACTTTGCTCAGTTAGATCTTGTTTAAACAAATCAGCCATTAATTAACGCACATATTGGCGGAAGAATCCGCCTCTTCTTTCAAAGATGATTGTACGATTGGCGCGCTGAAGTGCAACCCGCCAGCCACGGCGATTTGGCTTTGCAACAATTTCGCTTACCTCGCTGACATTGTCCACTTCAACATCATTGATGCTTAGAACAATATCGCCTTTTCTAACGCCATTAGCGGCGGCTCTTGTACGCGGTGTAACTTCTAAAACAATCACGCCCTCTTCTGCTCCGCTCAAACCCAACTCTTGCGCAACAGCTGGTGAAAGGTTTGCAACAACTGCGCCCCCAAGCACTGTTTGAGGATCAAGATAGGTTTCATTTCTGGCAGTTGTTTCTTTCGCGCTTTCAAGCTTTATGTTTAGCACTTTGCGCTTGCCCTTAGAAATCACAACAAGCTCGGCCGTTTTGCCAATGCCAATTGTGTCTAAACGATAACCAAAACCATCTACGCCCTTAATGATTTTTTTGTTGATGCCAATAATCACATCGCCAATTCTCATACCAGATTGCTCTGCTGGGCTGTCCTTGATAATTTTTGCAACCAGCACACCGCCGGGGCGGCGCATGCCAAGTGATTGTGCGATCTCTGGCGTCACGGTTTGGAAGGTTGCTCCAAGCCAAGGTCTTGCCAATTTGTCGTTACCAGAATTGGCCGAATTTAAAACTACATTTGCCATGTTAGATGGTACTGCAAAGCCAATGCCGTTAGAACCACCTGATCTTGAAAAGATTGCTGTGTTAATGCCAATCAAGCGTCCTTTCATATCGATCAGCGCGCCGCCCGAATTGCCGGGGTTAATGGCGGCATCGGTTTGAATGAAAAAGCCAAAGTCTTTTATGCCGGCTTGGCTGCGCGCAACGGCAGAAACAATGCCACTTGTTACGGTTTGCCCCACGCCAAATGGGTTGCCAATCGCTAGCACCAAATCCCCAACTTGAACATTTTCGCTATCTCCAATTTCAATGGCTGGCAGTCTTATATCTTCTTTGATTTGCAAAACCGCTAAGTCTGACTTTTCGTCTTTTAGCAAAATTTCGGCTTCATATTCTGCGCCATCAGACAAAGCAATTTTCACTTCATCAGCACCTTCAATCACGTGGTGGTTGGTAAGAATTGTGCCAGTTGTGGATACAATTACGCCAGAACCTAATGAAGATTGAATTCGTTTTGAAGGTCTGCCTTGTCTGCGGTTTCCAAAGAAACGCTCAAAAAACGGACCTCCTGCAAAGGGAGATCTGCGCTGCTCAACTTTGCGCGCGGCATAAACATTTACAACAGAAGGCGCGACTTGGCGCACAAGTGGTGCAAAGGTTAGATTAATCTCTGCTTTAGATTGTGGAATCTTTTCAACGGTTTGCGGGGTGTTGCTGTTATTTTGATTCTTCCCCTTAACTTGATTGTTAAACAATTCATCGAGCGTTTTTTTAAACACATCTTCTAGCGCATTTTGGCGCTCAGTTTGGGAAGATGCATGTTGGACTGCAAAAGCCAAAAATAGCGATGCGAGTAAAACTCTAAAAATTGTTTGCATTTGAAAACTCCGTGATGGCTCAATTACCCTAGTAAAAGCCTATCTTTGTATGATGGCAAATCTTTGGCCTTGCCACCAGTCTAAGTTCGCGAAAGACACAAAAAAACCGAGGGGCAATAAAGACCCTCGGTTTAATTTAGTAGGCATTGTAAAAAACTTTAAGCGGCTGGTGCTGCTTCAGTTGCTACATTCGCTTCTTCTAGTGCTTCAACGCGAGCTTTGTCGCTTGCGCCTTTTGCTTCTAGATCGCGATCAACCAATTCGATCACTGCCATTGGCGCGTTGTCGCCTCTGCGGTAACCAGCTTTAAGAACGCGTGTGTAGCCGCCGTGACGGTCTGCATAGCGTGGGCCAATTACGTCGAACAATTTCTTGATCTGTGCTTCTGTGCGCATTTTAGCCGCTGCTTGACGACGTGCGTGTAAATCGCCACGTTTGCCAAGTGTAATTACTTTATCTGCAATTGCGCGTAGCTCTTTTGCTTTTGGCAAAGTTGTTACAATTTGCTCATGCTCGATAAGTGAGTTGACCATATTGCGGAACATCGCTTTGCGGTGTGAAGCTGTTTTATTCAGTTTGCGGTGTGCTTTACCGTGTCTCATTTGCCTTCTCCTTTTGGAAGTTTGCGCAACCTAGGTCTTAAGCCTGCGCATAAAAACAATTTAAAATAATAAGCTTGGGCGGCGAACCGCCCAAACCTTAAAAACTTAGTATTGATCTTCGTAGCGTTTTGCTAGTTCTTCAATATTTTCAGGCGGCCATGTTGGTACTTCCATACCAAGGTGAAGGCCCATGCCTGCTAGAACTTCTTTGATCTCGTTTAAAGACTTGCGACCAAAGTTTGGTGTGCGAAGCATTTCTGATTCTGTCTTTTGGATAAGATCGCCGATGTAAACGATGTTGTCG
Organism: Nitratireductor sp.; assembly: GCA_045105915.1. Taxonomy (GTDB): domain Bacteria; phylum Pseudomonadota; class Alphaproteobacteria; order Rhizobiales; family Rhizobiaceae; genus Salaquimonas. The sequence continues at coordinate 14,149 of JBGCEA010000232.1, read as the reverse complement.
TTTTTCAAGCAGTTTGCAGAACGTACTGACAGTTCCAACTCGTCCACTTTTTTCAAAAGTGCTGGGTTGAAGGCCAATTCTGCAACTTCTTCTTGAGCTTCTTCTTTTACAGGCTCGTCGAAGTTTACAAAGATTGATAGCTGATCTTGAACGATGCGCGCAGCATATGCCACTGCATCTTCTGGAACAACTGAACCATTTGTTTCAACTGTTAGCGTTAGTTTATCATAATCAAGAACTTGACCTTCACGTGTTGGGTCAATTTTGTATGATACTTTGCGCACTGGTGAGAACAGGCTGTCTACAGGAATAAGGCCGATTGGCGCATCTTCTGCACGGTTTTGCGCAGCAGGAACATAGCCCTTACCCACATCTACCGTTAGTTCCATGCGAATGTCAGCTTGCTCATCAAGTGTACAAATAACGTGATCTGGGTTCAAAATTTCCACATCACCTACAGTTTGAATATCGCCTGCAGTTACAACACCTGGGCCATCTTTGCGAATAACAAGACGCTTAGGGCCCTCGCCTTCCATACGGATAGCGATTTCTTTGATGTTTAGAACCATATCAACAACATCTTCACGCACACCTGGAATAGATGAGAATTCGTGAAGCACGCCATCGATTTGTACGGCTGTTACTGCTGCACCTTGAAGAGATGACAGAAGTACACGACGCAAAGCGTTACCAAGTGTTAGGCCATAGCCACGCTCTAGCGGCTCAGCAACGATAACAGCTTTTGTCTCTGTTGAAGAAACAACTTCTAATTTATTTGGCTTAATAAGCTCGGACCAGTTCTTTTGAATCATAGGTCAAATTTCCTTTAGGTTTTCCGCCACTATCCAATCGTGGCAATTTCCCAAAACCACCCTACAGTTGGATCTCTGTAGGGAGAGATAAATAAATTATACGCGACGCTTTTTGCGAGGACGACAACCATTGTGTGGAATAGACGTTACATCACGGATTGAAGTGATGTAGAAACCCGCAGCTTGCAATGCACGAAGAGCTGATTCACGTCCAGAACCTGGACCGCGTACTTCAACCTCAAGAGATTTCATACCGTGATCGATTGCTTTTTTCGCAGCATCTTCAGCAGCAACTTGTGCAGCATAAGGTGTTGATTTACGAGAGCCTTTAAAGCCCTGCATACCAGCTGATGACCAAGAAATTGTATTTCCTTGCGCATCTGAAATTGTAATCATTGTATTGTTGAAGGTTGAATTTACATGGGCAACACCCGATGAAATATTCTTCCGTTCACGACGTTTTACACGTGCGGCATCTTTTGCCATTTTGTTTTCCTTTCGTTCGATCTCTTCACCGCCGTAACACCAGCAGCTCCACCAGGAACTAGGCCATTCATTCGCCTAGCACCCGCTTATAAATAAAGGTTGGCAAGGCCAACCCTTAAAAATTACTTCTTCTTACCTGCAATCGCTTTTGCAGGGCCTTTGCGTGTGCGCGCATTTGTGCTTGTACGCTGACCACGAACAGGCAGACCACGACGGTGACGAAGACCGCGATAGTTACCCATATCCATAAGGCGTTTGATGTTCATTGAAACTTCACGGCGAAGGTCACCCTCAACCACATAGTCTGCGTCGATAACTTCACGAATTTGAAGCACTTCTGCATCTGTCAGTTCGTTAACACGACGTGTTACATCTGTATTTGTTTTTGCCATAATATCGCCAGCCGCTTTTGGACCAATACCATGAATGTATTGAAGGGCGATAATTACACGTTTTCCAGTAGGAATATTGACACCAGCTATACGGGCCATATTTTTAACTCCATGTCGGCTGAATTGTTCAGCGGTTTAAAATTTCGCGTCTGGTGGAGGCCAGCTCATGCGAAGTGAATATGTGATATCAAACTTGCTTTTCTCAAAACAAAAGACCGGTCGCGAACAATAAAGTTCATAACCGATCTAAGATAGTTACATAATTAAGGCTTTGACGGACAAATGCCTTTGAGTCAAGAACTTAAAGTGCAAAAAACGCATAATTTAGCGCAAAATAAGACAAATAATCTATTTGCTCAAAATAGCGTCTATTTTCTTTGTTACATCAGCAATTGCGCCCATGCCATCAACAGAAGTTAGCTGACGATAAGCAAAATAGTAGCCTAACAGTGGTGCTGTGTCTTTGTAGTAGTTTAATAGACGATTTTTCACTGTTTCTGCATTGTCATCTTTACGACGTTTAAAGCCTGATGATCCGCATTTATCGCAAGTGTCTTTTACAGCTGGCTGCTTAAAGGTATCGTGATACCCCTCACCGCAATTGCCACATGTGTAGCGCCCTGCAATTCTTTCAACAACTTGCTCGTCATCTACTGTTATTTCGATAACAGCATCTAACTTTTCTTTATTCATCATTTCATAAAGCGCATCAGCTTGTTCAAGCGTTCTTGGATAACCGTCCAAAATGAAGCCCTTAGCGCAATCTTCTCTTTGCATGCGCTCTTCAACAATTGCATTTACAATGTCATCTGAAACCAGATCACCCGCATCCATGATTGCTTTTGCTTTTAGGCCAACATTTGTTTTGTTTGCAACAGCTTCACGCAGCATGTCACCTGTTGAAAGTTGAGGTATTCCCAATTTTTCTTCAAGCAATTTTGCCTGCGTTCCCTTGCCAGCGCCTGGCGCTCCAAGAAGAATTATTTTCATCGTCTTTTCTTTCCTCCACGAAGTTTAGTCTTTTTGACCAAGCCTTCATATTGATGCGCCAATAAATGACCCTGAACTTGTTGTATTGTGTCCATAGGTACACTTACCATAATCAACAGTGACGTTCCTCCCAAGAACGCTGAGATACCAATATTGCTTAAGAACACTTCTGGGATCAAACAAACGATAACCAGATAGAGTGCGCCCACACATGTGATACGTGTTAAAACCTTATCGATATATTCTGCGGTACGCTCACCTGGGCGAATGCCCGGAATAAACCCACCCTGCTTCTTAAGATTATCCGCTGTTTCCGTTGGATTAAATACAAGTGAAGTATAGAAGAATGCGAAGAACACAATCAACAGAGCATAAAGTATAAGATATGCAGGTTGTCCACGGCCAAGGGTTGCGGCAATAGCACTTAACCAACCAGGCAGTGTTTCGCTTGCTGCAAAGCTCGAAAGAGTTAGCGGCAATAGAAGCAATGAAGATGCGAAGATTGGTGGAATAACACCCGCTGTGTTTAGCTTAAGCGGTAGGTGAGAAGAATCACCTTGGAACATTTTCATACCAACTTGGCGTTTTGGATATTGTACGAGCAAGCGCCTTTGAGCGCGCTCTACAAAAACGATTGCTGCAATAAGAACAATCATCATTACCAATACACCAATTACGATTGGTGTTGATACCACGCCTGCTGCGCCTTGCTGCAATAGTTGCACAACTGCGCCCGGTAATGCGGCTGCAATACCTGCAAAGATGATCAGTGAAATACCGTTACCAACGCCGCGCGCTGTAATTTGTTCACCAAGCCACATCAAGAACATTGTACCACCAACAAGTGATAAAACAGTAGATAGACGGAAGAACCAGCCTGGATCGGCCACAATATTGGTACCAGATTCGAGACCAACCGCAATGCCGTATGCCTGCAAGGTACCAAGAATAACTGTACCATAGCGGGTATATTGATTGATGACTTTTTGCCCCTGCGCGCCCTCTTTCTTCAATGCTTGAAGCGTTGGCACTGATGAGGTCATCAGCTGCATAATAATAGAGGCTGAGATATAGGGCATAATGCCAAGGGCAAAGATTGCCAAACGTTCAACCGCGCCACCTGCAAACATATTAAACAAGCCTAATACGCCTTGGCTTTGCTGATCGAAAGCTTGCGCATAAGCTGCTGGGTTAATACCTGGCAGTGGCACATAAGTACCAAGGCGATACACAATAAGTGCGCCAAGAGTAAACCAAATACGCTGTTTTAATTCAGTTGCTTTAGAAAAGTTTCCAAAGCTCATATTGGCTGCGAGTTGTTCGGCGGCTGAAGCCATAATCATCTCCGATTTGGTTTAAATTTGCGAGATTTTATAATCTGCAAATCAATCATAAATTCTAATGCTCTATATGGCCCTTGATGGGGCCTAATTTCAAGCTTTGTCTTAATAAAAAAGCTCAACTTTTTGAAAGCTTAACACAAAAAAGCCCAGCAAGGCTGGGCTTAATTGTAACTTTTTAGTTTCGCTTAACTAGCAGCTGCTGCTGCCATTCTGCGAGCGATGTTTTTGTCAACTTGTGAGCGTGGTGGCTTGCCGTCGATCATCTCTTGAGCTTGCACTTTCCACTCTTTCGTTTTCCATTGGCTGCCAGCACCAGAGTCTTTACAAGCCTTTGATAATGCTTCGTCATCCAACTTAACGATTTGTGTCAAAGTTGTTACACCTAGCGCCTTAAGAGCACGTGATGTTTTAGTACCAATACCATCAATCAAAATTACATCATCGATGAATGGAATATCGCCATCAATTGCGCCAATTTTGCAAGTGCCGCCAGCTTTTTCAAGCTTAGCAAGAGCACCAGCAGAAATGCCAGCTGCTTCGATATTTACTTTCGCTTTAATATCGCCATCAGACAATACGCGAACGCCATCTAGTTTACGACGAATAACGCCTGCACCAATTAGCGCTTCAACAGTAATTGCTGCTTTAGCATCTAGTTTGCCTTCATCAATTGCTTGCTGAATACGACCTAGTGATACGATGTTGTAATTGCTAGCAAAGTTGGCATTTGAGAAACCGCGTTTAGGTAAACGACGGTAGATAGGCATTTGACCGCCCTCAAAACCATTAATTGCTACGCCTGAACGTGACTTTTGACCTTTAACACCACGACCACCTGTCTTGCCTTTGCTTGAACCGATACCACGGCCAACGCGACGACGAGTTGGGTTAGCGCCTAGATTATCACGGATTTCATTCAGTTTCATCTGTCTTCTCCCGTGTCTAGTTCTCGTCCACAATGCGGACTAAGTGTGAAATTTTATTGACCATGCCACGTGTTGCTGGAGTATCTTCCAGAGTACGCTTGCGGTTCATTTTGTTAAGACCAAGGCCGATTAGTGTACGACGTTGTTTATCAGGGCGGCGCAATGGGCTACCGATCTGCTCAACTGTGAATGTTTTCTTAGCAGCCATCAGAACTATTCCTCATTGCCGATTAGTGAACGACGACGTTCTTGAAGCGCTGAATACTTAAGACCACGCTGTGATGCGATGTCTTTAGGGTGCATTTGACGCTTAAGCGCATCGAAAGTTGCACGTACCATGTTGTAAGGATTAGAAGAACCAATCGACTTAGCAACAACATCTTGTACACCAACAGTTTCGAAAACTGCACGCATAGGACCACCAGCAATGATACCAGTACCTGGTTCAGCTGCACGAAGGTGCACTTTACCTGCGCCATGACGACCATCTACATCGTGGTGTAGTGTACGGCCTGAACGCAATGGTACGAAAATCATGTCGCGTTTTGCAGCTTCAGTTGCTTTGCGGATCGCCTCAGGAACTTCCTTCGCCTTACCGTGACCAAAACCAACACGACCTTTTTGATCGCCAACTACTACAAGAGCAGCAAAACCAAAACGGCGACCACCCTTAACAACTTTAGCTACGCGGTTAATACCAACTAGCTTATCAACGAATTCGCTATCGCGCTCTTCGTTGCGGTCACGCTTATCGCGATTACCTTTTCTTTCTTGTGCCATTTTCCTATCCTTATTTTTTTCCGGAAGCACATAATTACTGATGAGTGGTTTCTTGATAAATCAAGACCTGTTCAACAGGGTGAAATGTCTTAGAAGCTTAAACCGCCTTCGCGTGCTGCGTCTGCCAAAGCCTTAACACGGCCATGATAGATGAATGCACCACGATCAAAAACAACTTCTTTAATGCCTGCTTTAACAGCACGCTCTGCTACAAGTTTGCCAACAGCTGACGCTGCAGCAACATTGCCGCCATAGTTGCTTTTCATATCTTTTTCAAGTGTTGAAGCAGAAGCCACTGTGTGGCCGCTTACATCGTCAATTACTTGAGCATAGATGTTTTGTGAAGAACGGTGAACGCTAAGACGCGCTCTATCACCAGACACTTTTTTAAGTGAACGGCGAACACGCTGAGCGCGACGTTTTGTTTCTGTGTGTTTACTAGCCATAACGTTTGCCTACTTCTTCTTGCCTTCTTTGCGGAAGATTACTTCATCCGCATATTTAACACCTTTGCCTTTATAAGGCTCTGGTGGACGATAGCTGCGAAGTTCTGCTGCAACTTGACCAACTTTTTGCTTATCAATGCCTGTTACAACCATTTCGGTTGGTTTAGGGCAAGCAACAGTCACATCGTCTGGCACCTGATATACCACTTCGTGGCTAAATCCTAGTGCTAGCTGAACATTCTTTCCTTGCATGGCAGCACGATAACCAACACCGTTGATTTCTAAAGTTTTTGAAAAACCTTCTGCAACACCTTGGAAGATGTTTGAAACCAATGTGCGGGACATGCCCCACTTTGAAAGAGATACCTTCGTTTTATCACGAGGGTCTACTTTCACACCGTCTTCAGTCATCGCTACGATCACTTCACGGTCTAATACAACTTGCAACTCACCCTTTGGGCCTTTTGCAGTTACGGTTTGTCCGTCCACATTTGCAGTTACGCCTTGTGGTACAGCTACCGGTTTTTTACCTATCCGAGACATTATAAAGTCCTATTCGGTTCTAAGTTAAGCCTTTGTCAGATCTAGAAGATCTGACAAAGAACCTCACCACCAACATTTTGATCACGTGCATCGTGGTCAGCCATCACACCTTTCGGAGTCGAAAGGATAGAGATACCCAAGCCATTTGATACATTTGGAATATTACGTACAGATGCATACACCCGACGGCCCGGCTTAGACACACGAGAAATCTCGCGAATCACAGGAGAACCTTCATAATATTTAAGTTCAATTTCAATTTCCGATTTACCATTACCAAAATCAGTTTCGGTATAGCCACGGATGTAACCTTCACTTTTCAAAACATCTAAAACGCGCTGACGCAATTTAGAGTTTGGTGAGCTAACTTTTGATTTACCACGCATTAAACCATTACGGATGCGTGTAAGCATATCGCCTAACGGGTCAGACAAAGACATAGATATTCTCCCTTACCAGCTAGATTTTACAATACCAGGAACTTTGCCCAAAGAGCCGAGTTCACGTAGTGCAATACGAGACATTCTTAACTTGCGATAATAGCCGCGTGGGCGACCAGATACTTCGCAGCGATTACGAACACGTGTTTTAGAACCATCACGCGGCATCTCATTTAATTTGAGTTGCGCTTTAAAACGCTCTTCCATAGGAGCTGTTTTATTCATGATGATTGCCTTCAATTCAGCGCGTTTTGCTGATTGACTGGCTACCTTTTGCTTGCGGCGGTTATTTTTCTCAACCGAGCTAACTTTTGCCATTTAAAAGTCCTTCTTTTCGCTTGCCGTTACGAACTATTTAGCGAACGGGAAGTTGAATTCGGTCAAAAGAGCCCGTGCTTCATCATCCGTTGCAGCTGTCGTACAAACGATTACGTCCATGCCCCACATTTGATCAACTTTATCGTAATCAATCTCAGGGAACACAATGTGTTCTTTAATGCCCATTGCAAAGTTGCCACGGCCATCGAAGCTTTTAGCATTTAGACCTCTAAAGTCACGTACACGTGGTAGCGCGATATTAATAAGGCGGTCTAAAAAGTCATACATTTGAGCTGAGCGAAGTGTAACCTTTGCGCCAAGTGGCATCTCTTCACGTACCTTAAAGGTAGCGATTGATTTGCGAGCGCGTGTTACGATTGCTTTTTGACCTGCAATTAAAGAAAGGTCTTCAGCAGCACGTCCAGCTTTTTTAGAATCAGCAGTAGATTCACCAACCCCCATATTCAACACAACTTTATCGATGCGTGGAATTTGCATTGGGTTTTTATAACCTAAATCAGCAGCAAGCTTTGGGCGAATTACTTCGTCATACTTGGTGCGTAGCTGTGGTACATAATTTGAATCAGCCATCGATCACTTCTCCAGAACGCTTAGCAAAACGTACTTTTTTGCCATCGTCTAATGTCTTAATGCCCACTTTTGTTGCTTTTCCATCTTTTGGATCGATAAGCGCCAAGTTTGAAACTTGCATAGGGGCTTCTTTAGTAATGATACCAGCTTCTGTTGTTTGTGTTTGGCGCTGATGGCGCTTAACAACATTAAGACCTTGCACAAGTGCGCGACCTTCTTTTGGCATCATTTGAATAATCTCACCGGTGCGACCTTTGTCTTTACCAGTAAGTACGACAACCTTGTCGCCTTTACGGATCTTTTGCATCGCCGGCTCCTAAATAACTTCTGGTGCCAGTGAGATGATCTTCATATGCTTTTTAGCGCGCAATTCACGAGGAACTGGCCCAAAGATACGAGTACCAACTGGCTCTTTGTTGTTGTTTACGATAACTGCAGCGTTTCCATCGAAACGAATTACACTACCGTCGGTTCTGCGAATGTCTTTAGCTGTGCGAACCACAACCGCTCTCATTACATCACCTTTTTTCACGCGTCCGCGTGGAATAGCTTCTTTTACAGAAACCACAATTATGTCACCAACTGAAGCGTATTTCCGTTTGGAACCGCCCAGCACTTTGATGCACATAACACGACGCGCACCGGAGTTGTCGGCAACATCGAGGTTTGTTTGCATCTGAATCATGACTGGCTACCTTCTTTGTTTCGTTATTTGAACCTGGCTTTCGCCCTGCCCTAATGCCTGCCAATTAGCCTTGGGCCGCAATGACTGTCCAGCGTTTATCTTTAGAAATTGGTGCGCATTCCTGGATAGAAACCATCTCACCAACTTTGTGATTATTCAGCTCATCATGAGCTTTATAATTTTTTGTACGGCGAACCGTCTTTTTAAATAGCGGGTGCGTAAAGCGACGCTCTACTTTAACCACTATCGTTTTATCATTTTTGTCACTGACAACAGTGCCCTGCAATATGCGCTTTGGCATCTTAGTCTTCCTTACGCTTTTGCTTCTGCTAACTGCTTCTCAGCAGCAACAGTTTGAATGCGTGCGATGTCGCGGCGAACCTGACGCATACGCACAGTATTTTCTAACTGACCAGTTGCTTGCTGAAAACGCAGGTTAAACTGCTCTTTCTTTAGGCTAACAAGCTCATCTTTAAGCTCATCAATGGTCTTTGCTCGAACTTCACTGGCCTTCATGGCGAGTATCCTTCACTTGTCGTTAATCAGCAATACGCTGAATGAAACGAGTCTTAACTGGCAATTTACGGGCACCTAAACGAAGCGCTTCACGAGCGATTTCTTCAGACACACCATCAATTTCAAACATTACACGGCCCGGTTTAACACGAGCTGCCCAATAATCAACAGAACCTTTACCTTTACCCATACGGACTTCGGTAGGTTTTGCAGTGATCGGCAGATCAGGGAAAATACGGATCCAAACACGACCAGCACGTTTCATGTGACGAGTAATCGCACGACGAGCTGCTTCGATTTGACGTGCTGTCACACGCTCTGGTTCTTGAGCTTTAAGCCCATAAGCACCAAAGTTTAGTGCAGTACCACCCTTGGCTTTACCATGGATCTTGCCTTTATGCTGTTTGCGAAATTTTGTACGCTTTGGCTGCAACATAACTGATATTCCTTACGAACGTGGCTGACGATCACGACGGTTATTGTTACCGCCCTGCTCGTTTGCTTGAGTGGCACGACGCTCTGATGCGTAAGGATCATGTTCAAGGATTTCACCTTTAAAGATCCAAACTTTAACACCGCAGATACCGTAAGCAGTAGATGCTTCAGCTGTACCATAATCGATGTCAGCGCGTAGTGTGTGTAGTGGCACACGGCCTTCACGATACCATTCCATACGAGCAATCTCGGCACCGCCAAGACGACCAGCACAGTTGATACGAATACCTTGTGCACCTAAACGCATTGCTGATTGAACTGAACGCTTCATTGCACGTCTAAATGCGATACGGCGCTCAAGTTGCTGTGCTATTGACTGAGCAACGATTGTTGCATCAATCTCAGGCTTGCGAACTTCAACAATATTGATGTGTACTTCAGAGTCGGTCATTTCACCAACTTTTTTGCGAAGTTTCTCAATGTCTGCGCCCTTTTTACCAATAATGATACCAGGACGAGCTGCATGAATAGAAACGCGGCATTTTTTGTGCGGACGTTCAATCACTACTTTAGCGATAGAAGCGGCTGCTAGCTCTTTTTCTAAATATGCACGAATTGCGAAATCTTCGTGAATAAGTTGACCATACTCACCTTTGGTCGCGAACCAACGCGAATCCCAAGTGCGGTTAATGCCAAGGCGTAAGCCAACTGGGTTAATCTTCTGACCCATTAGGCGGCCTCCTCTTCTGCAACTTCACGAACAACGATTGTTAGGTGTGAGAAAGGACGCAAAATGCGACTTGCTTTACCACGACCGCGTACATGAAAACGTTTCATTGTAATTGACTTACCAACATAAGCTTCTGCAACAATCAGACTATCTACATCTAGATCGTGATTGTTTTCTGCATTTGCTATCGCTGACTGAAGCGTTTTTAGAACTGTTTCAGAGATACGCTTGCGTGAGAAAGTTAGATCAGCAACTGCTGTTGAAACTTTCTTGCCGCGTATCAATGCAGCTACAAGATTTAGCTTTTGCGGGCTTACACGAATTGTGCGAGTTACTGCACGTGCTTCGTTGTCAGCTAGCGAGCGTTCGCGCTTAGGCTTGCTCATGACTACTTCCTCTTCGCTTTCTTATCCGCACCGTGACCATAATAGTTACGAGACGGAGAAAATTCTCCAAGCTTATGACCAACCATATCTTCTGAGATACTTACTGGTATATGCTTTTGTCCGTTGTAGACACCAAAAGTGAGGCCAACAAACTGTGGTAGCACTGTCGAACGACGGCTCCACGTCTTAATCACTTCATTACGGCCACTCTCACGGACTTTTTCTGCTTTTTTAAGCAAATATCCGTCAACAAATGGACCTTTCCAAACTGAACGAGTCACTATCTAGACCTCTACTTCTTACGCTGATGACGTGAGCGCATGATGAATTTATCGGACATTGTATTTGTCCGTGTTTTCTTACCCTTTGTAGGTTTACCCCAAGGAGTTACCGGATGGCGACCACCTGAAGTACGACCTTCACCACCACCGTGAGGGTGGTCAATCGGGTTCATTGCAACGCCGCGAACATTCGGGCGCTTACCAAGCCAACGGTTACGACCAGCTTTACCTTTATTGGTGTTTGAGTTGTCTGGGTTAGAGACAGCACCAATGGTAGCCATGCAGTTACCGTGGATTAAACGTTGTTCGCCTGAATTCAAGCGAAGAATTGAATAAGGACCATCACGACCAACTAATTGAGCATAAGAACCAGCAGAGCGAGCAATTTGCGCGCCTTTTTCTGGCTTCATTTCAATAGCGTGGATGATAGAACCCACTGGAATTGCTGATAATGGCATTGCATTACCAGGTTTAATATCAGCAGATGCTGCTGCTATTACTTTGTCACCAGACGTTAAACGCTGTGGTGCCAAGATGTAAGCCAACTCACCATCCGCATATTTGATCAATGCGATGAATGCTGTGCGGTTTGGATCGTATTCGATACGTTCAACCGTTGCTTCCATATCCCATTTACGACGTTTAAAGTCGATCATGCGGTATGAGCGTTTGTGTCCACCACCGCGGTGATGAGCAGTAACACGACCTCTATTATTACGACCACCAGATTTGGTAAGACCTTCAGTCAAAGTCTTGACTGGCTTGCCTTTCCAAAGCTCAGAACGGTCAACAATTACTAGTTGACGCGTACCTGGCGTAATAGGATTGAATTTTTTCAATGCCATGGTTTTAAACCCTTGCCTTCAATCTTAAAGGCCTGTTGTAACGTCGATAGATTCACCATCTACCAAAGTAACAACCGCCTTCTTTACATTATTTTGTTTACCCAAAATGCCTTTGAAACGCTTTACTTTACCCTTGCGAACAAGAACATTTACAGCTTTCACTTTGACACTAAACAAAGCTTCAACAGCTTGTTTAATTTCAGGCTTGCTAGCATTTGGCGCTACGTTGAAAACAACTTGATTAGCTTCAGATGCCATTGTTGATTTTTCACTGATCACCGGAGAGACGATCACATCGTAATGTTTTACAGTACTCATTTAAAGCGAGCCTCCAGTGCTTCGACAGCTGACTTTGAAAGAACCAATTTCTCACGGCGCAGAATGTCGTAAACGTTAATACCTTGAACTGGCAACACATCTAAGTGAGGAATGTTGCGAGCTGCTAGGCTGAAATTTTGATCAAGCTCAGCACCACCAATGAACAAAGCGTTTTTCAAACCCAACTTTTCAAGCTGGCCTTTAAGTGCTTTTGTTTTTGATGCTTTAGTTGAAAGATCGTCTACTACGATGATGCTTTCAGAAGCTTGTTTTGCAGAAAGTGCATGTCTTAGTGCAAGCGCACGTACTTTCTTTGGAAGATCAAAGCTGTGATCGCGAGGTGTTGGACCAAATGCACGGCCACCACCACGAAACTGAGGTGCTTTAGCAGTAGAGTGACGCGCATTACCCGTACCCTTCTGGTTATACATCTTTTTACCAGTTTTTGAGATCTCAGAGCGGTTCTTCACATCGTGCGTACCTGCGCGGCGCTTAGCCAGCTGGTAACGAACCATACGTTGAATTAGATCTGCTCTTGGCTCAAGACCGAAGATTTCGTCAGAAACTGAAACCTTACCAGATGCTTTGCCTTCAAGTGTTGTTACTTTAATATCCATTATGCGTCTCCTGCATCGCTAGCAGCTTCTTGAGAAGCAGGCGCGCCCTTAAGAGCGGCAGGCATTGGAACGTTGTCAGGTGCAGCTTTTTTAACAGCATCTTTAACAAGGATCCACGCACCTTTTGAACCAGGTACAGCGCCGCGTACAAGAATAAGTCCGCGCTCACTATCTGTTTTAACAACTTCAATATTTTGGGTTGTCACTCTGGTTTGACCCATGTGACCCGCCATTTTCTTACCTTTAAACACGCGACCAGGATCTTGACATTGACCTGTTGCACCGTGTGAGCGGTGAGAAACTGAGTTACCGTGTGATGCACGACCACCACCAAAGTTGTGACGTTTCATAGGACCTTGGAAGCCCTTACCAATTGAAGTGCCTGTTACATCCACTTTTTGGCCTGGCACAAAGTGCTCAGCTGAAATTTCTGCACCAACATCTAACATGTTTTCTGCAGAAACGCGGAATTCGGCAAGCTTACGACGAGGCTCAACACTTGCTTTCGCAAAGTGGCCACGCATTGGCTTTGATACATTTTTCACCTTAGCTAGACCTAGGCCTAACTGAACGGCTGTGTAGCCGTTTTTTTCTTCAGTGAGCTGTGCGACTACCTGAAGACCATCCATCTTCAAGACTGTCACTGGAACACTTTCCCCAGCATCATTAAAGATGCGGGTCATTCCCAGTTTCTGTGCAAGTACACCTGAACGCATTGGTTCAATCCTTAAGTTTCTTCTACGATCCGTTACAGCTTGATTTCTACATCAACGCCGGCGGACAAATCTAGTTTCATAAGAGCATCAACGGTTTGTGGCGTTGGATCCACAATATCAAGAAGACGCTTGTGAGTTCTAATTTCGAACTGCTCGCGGCTCTTCTTATCGATATGTGGTGAACGGTTCACCGTGAATTTCTCGATACGTGTTGGAAGCGGAACGGGACCACGAACCTGCGCGCCTGTGCGCTTAGCTGTTGACACAATTTCAAGTGTCGAAGCATCTAGGATGCGGTGGTCGAACGCTTTCAAGCGAATTCGGATATTCTGGCCAGTCATATTTAAGCTTTCTCAAACCTTTGACAAAAGTGGGGCGCGAGGATCACGCCCCTCTTGAATTAATTCAATACTACTCGATGATTTCAGCAACGATGCCAGCACCAACGGTACGGCCACCTTCGCGGATAGCAAAGCGCAGACGATCTTCCATAGCAATTGGAACGATCAGCTCAACTGTCATCTCAACATTATCGCCAGGCATAACCATTTCT
>JBGCEA010000231.1:0-5469 GCA_045105915.1 Nitratireductor sp. | reverse complement strand
TTGATCTTACAGGTAAAAAAGCGCTGGTAACGGGCGCTTCGGGCGGCATTGGCGAAGCGGTGGCAAGATCGCTTCACGCACAAGGCGCAATCGTTGGCCTGCATGGCACACGAGAAGAAAAGCTAAATACATTAGCTTCTGAGCTTGGCGATAGAACGGTTGTTTTGCCTGCAAACCTTTCAGACATGGATGCAGTAGATGCGCTTGGCAAAAAAGCTGAAGAGCAGCTAGAGGGCGTAGATATTTTGGTAAACAATGCGGGTATCACAAGAGATGGCCTATTTGCACGCATGTCTAATGAAGATTGGGACGATGTAATGCGCGTGAATTTAACAGCAGTTTTTCGCCTTACCAAGCAAATCGCTTATCCAATGATGCGCCGCAAAGGTGGCCGCATTATTAATATCACATCGATTGTGGGTGTCACTGGCAATCCTGGCCAAGCAAATTACTGTGCATCTAAAGCTGGCTTAATCGGCTTTTCAAAATCTCTTGCACAAGAAATCGCAAGCCGTAACGTGACAGTCAATTGCATTGCACCTGGCTTCATCTCTTCTGCAATGACAGAAAAGCTAAATGATAAGCAAAAAGACGCTATTATGGGCGCTATTCCAATGAAAAAAATGGGCGAAGGCGAAGATATTGCTGCAGCTTGTGTTTATCTAGCGGGTCAATCTGGCCAATATGTTACAGGCCAAACACTACATGTGAATGGCGGAATGGCGATGATTTAACGCTTAGTCAGATTTTCTTTGCTTTAAAGTATTTGAAGATGTGTACTAATTTAATGCTGTGTAATTTAGGCTTTCAACTATCAAAAAACTATGATAGTTCGCACCCAAATTAACTATTTGGCCTGTGTACAGACTAACAATTCATGGCACAAAAGCTAAAATAAGCAAAATAAAGCCTCATTGGCTTTGTTTATTTGAACAATAACTTGATTTTTAGCGTTTCTACAATTAGGTAGGCGCTAGTTAATAACGAACCCAAGGAATTCCCATATGAGCGACGTCGCTGATCGTATTAAAAAAATTGTTGTTGAACACCTAGACTGTGATGCTGCTAAAGTTTCAGAAGCTGCAAGCTTTATTGATGACCTTGGTGCTGATTCTTTAGACAACGTTGAATTGGTAATGGCATTTGAAGAAGAATTTGGTGTTGAAATTCCAGATGATGCTGCAGAAACAATTCAAACTGTTGGTGATGCAGTTAAATTTGTTGAAAAAGCAATCGCATAACGCTTCTTTGAGCATTGCGTAAATTTTTATGGTATTAAACAGGCGATCCTTTGGGTCGCCTGTTTTGTTTTATGTCGCTTTTTAAGTTCAAATATGCGCCAAAAAGCAAAATTGGTTTCAATAGTTCTAGCTTAAGAAGCCGGCTTTCACTGCCAGCTTAAAATATGTGTCAAAAGGAGTAAAAGTCTTATGGGTAAGTCTTTAAGACGTGTCGTGGTAACTGGTCTTGGCATGGTGTCACCATTGGCAAATGGTGTAGAAGAAAGCTGGAAGCGTATTCTTGAAGGCAAGAATGCAGCTGCAAAGGTTACAAACTTTGAAGTTGAAGATTTGGCCGCAAAAATTGCCTGCCAAATTCCTCTTGGCGATGGTTCAGATGGTACATTCAATGCAGATGATTGGATGGAGCCAAAAGAACAACGCAAGGTTGATCCATTTATCACATATGCAGTAGCAGCGGCTGATCAAGCGCTTGCAGATGCAAATTGGAAACCAGAAACCCAAGAACAGCAATATCGCTCAGGCACGCTTATTGGTTCTGGTATTGGTGGCTTGCAAGGCATTGCAGAAACAGCCCTTGTTCTTGAAAACAGAGGCCCACGCCGTGTTAGCCCATTCTTCATTCCTGGGCGTCT
The DNA here is from genome assembly GCA_045105915.1 of Nitratireductor sp. Taxonomy (GTDB): domain Bacteria; phylum Pseudomonadota; class Alphaproteobacteria; order Rhizobiales; family Rhizobiaceae; genus Salaquimonas. The sequence goes on along the minus strand of JBGCEA010000231.1, from coordinate 3,593 downwards.
TATCAATTTGGCCTCAGGCCATGTTTCTATTAAGCACCAATTAAAAGGCCCTAACCATTCGGTGGTTACAGCTTGTTCAACAGGCGCACATGCCATTGGTGATGCAGCAAGGCTCATCATGCTAGATGATGCGGATGTTATGGTAGCTGGTGGCACAGAAAGCCCAGTTTGCCGTATTTCGCTTGCTGGCTTTGCAGCGTGTAAGGCGCTTTCAACAAGCTATAATGACGATCCTCAAAGCGCATCACGCCCATACGACAATGACAGAGATGGTTTTGTCATGGGCGAGGGCGCTGGTATTGTTGTGCTTGAAGAATATGAGCACGCTAAAGCGCGTGGCGCAAAAATTTATGCAGAAGTTATTGGCTATGGCCTATCTGGCGATGCATTTCACATTACCGCGCCATCAGCAGATGGCGATGGCGCATTTAGATGCATGAGTGCAGCGCTTAAAAATGCTGGTATTCAAGCAAGTGATCTTGATTATATCAACGCGCATGGCACATCTACAATGGCAGACACAATTGAGCTTGGTGCGGCAGAGCGCTTGCTAGGCGATGCGGCTGGTAAAGTATCAATGTCTTCAACAAAATCAGCGATTGGGCACTTACTTGGCGCGGCTGGCTCTGTTGAGGCAATTTTCTCTATTCTTTCAATCAGAGACCAAATTGTGCCTCCTACATTGAATTTGGAGAACCCAGAACGCGAAACTGAAATTGATTTAGTGCCAAAAGTGGCACGCAAACGCGAGGTTAAAACCGCGCTATCAAATTCATTTGGTTTTGGTGGCACAAACGCATCTTTAATAGTACGTGCCGTTGAAGACTAATTGATTAATTTAGAAGCTGGACTATTTAAAATATTGAGATAGTTTTCTTATTTTAGCCCGATTATTTGGGCACATAAAATGCGGTTCTAAAAAGAACAAGAAAACTAAATTAAAGCGATACAACCATACGAACGAGGATTGTAAGTGAGCAATCAAAATGATGTAAATGAGCCAAAAAAGCCTGTACCTGCTGGCAGTGGTGTTTTTGGACGCAGAAATGAACAATTCAGCTTAGAAGACGCGGGCAATACAGCCCAAAGCGAGCAAGAAGTTCTGCGCACGGCTCAGCAAATTTTGCAACCAAAATCAGTTCCAGCCCCTCCAACACGTGCAAAACAAGCGCGCGGCGGCATGGTTGTGTTTTTCAATTTTTGTATGTCTTGTTTGGTATTGTTAGTGCTGGCGGTTTGTGTGTCTGCATATTTTGGGCGCATCAGCTTTTATTCTGATGGCAATTTAGCAAAAGCACGCACCGTTTCAATTGCACAAGGTTCAAGCCTTTCAGCAATTGCAGATAAATTAGAGGCCGCTGGTGTTATTGATAGCAACCTCATCTTTCGTTTGGGTGTTAGAGCAAGCAAAGCCGCGGGCGATTTGAAGCCCGGCGAATTTGCGTTTAAACCTAAAATGAGCATGTACGAAGTTATGCAAACCATTCGCTCTGGTAAGGGGGTTGTTTATAAAGTTTCATTGCCTGAAGGCTTAACAACCTACCAAATCTTTCAGCGCTTAGCAGCCGATGAAAATTTAGAAGGTGAATTGCCATCTATTTTACCAGAAGAAGGCAGTTTGATGCCTGACACATATCCTTATCAAAAAGGCACAACACGCCAAGATGTGATCAATCTTATGAAGCGATCGCAAGATCGTTTTCTTGAAGAAGTCTGGGCACGACGCATAGAAGGCCTGCCAATTAACTCACCAAGAGAATTGGTAACACTTGCCTCTATTGTAGAAAAAGAGACCGGCAAAGCAGATGAGCGCCCACATGTTGCATCTGTTTTCATAAACCGTTTGAACAAGGGTATGAAACTGCAATCAGATCCAACCATCATTTATGGTATTTTTGGTGGTCAAGGTAAGCCAAAAGAGCGCCCGATTTATAAATCAGATATCAAAACCCCAACGCCATATAATACCTATACAATTCCTGCATTGCCACCAGGGCCAATTGCAAATCCAGGGCGCGCTTCACTAGAAGCTGTTGCAAACCCTTCGCGAACAGATGATTTGTTCTTTGTGGCAAGTGGTGATGGCGGTCACGTTTTTGCAAAAACGCTTAAAGAGCATAATGCCAATGTTAAACGTTGGAGAAGCATAGAAAAAAGCCAAGCAAATCAGTAACGCTTTGACAAATGCTCGCTATGGCGGGTGAGTAGTATGAATAAATTGGATGATAATTGATGAACCTGCAAAGCATGACAGGCTATTGCTATGTCGAAGATAAAATAGCTCAATTGTCATGGAGTTGGGAGATTAAGTCTGTAAACGGCAAAGCGCTCGATGTCAGATGGAAATTGCCAAGCGGTTTAGATTTTTTAGAATCTGAACTTAAAGCTATTTTGAGCAAAAAAATTCTGCGCGGTAATTTGCAAATCAATCTAACGCTAGAAGATCAAGCAACTGAAAAGTTGCCGGTTTTAAACGAGAATGTTTTAAACTCGGTTTTGCAAATGGTCGAAACCCTAAACACAAAAACCAATTTAGCGCCGCCAAGTGTTGGCGATATTTTGTCTTTTAAGGGCGTTGTAGATTATAAGGCTGCGACACTTGAAGATGATGATGATGTCGCTTTGCGTAATCAAGCTTTTTTACGTTCTTTTGAAAAAGCGGTGAGCGAGTTAGAACAAGCAAGAAGCTTTGAAGGCGCGCAAGTGGCTAAAGTGCTGCAAGAGCAAGTCTCAAAAATTGAAAGCTTGAAAGAGCGCATTACAAAAGACGAATCTCGTACCTCTAGCGCCATCAAAAATGCGCTAAGTGAAAAACTATCAAAGATATTAGAAGACAATAGCGATCTTGACCCTCAAAGACTGCACCAAGAAGCGGCAATTTTGGCCACTAAAGCAGACTTGCAAGAAGAGTTAGACAGATTAGATGCGCATTGTGTTGCGGCAAGAGAGTTACTTAAAAGTGAGGGTGCGCTTGGGCGCAAACTAGACTTCTTGGCACAAGAGTTTAATAGAGAGTGTAATACTATTTGTTCAAAGTCGATTGCGACCAATGTAACGCAAGCTGGCCTTGAGATGAAAGTTGTGATTGATCAGTTTCGTGAGCAAATACAAAACGTGCAATAAAGATGAAAACCAGACCATGGGGAAAACGGTATGGATAAGCTAGATAAAGATAAGATAGAGCGCAGAGGTGTCATGTTAGTGATTTCTTCGCCCTCAGGCGCTGGCAAATCTACTATTGCGCGCAATCTGCTAGAAGAGTTTCCAGACCTTGAATTATCTGTATCTGTGACCACAAGAGAAAAACGGGGTTCAGAAATAGACGGCAAGCATTATCATTTTATCTCACAAACCGAATTTGATCGTATGCGCGATAGCGATGCATTGTTAGAATCTGCGGCTGTGCATGGCCATCATTATGCAACGCCACGTGACCCAGCCGAAAAAGCCATGCAAGAGTGCAGAGACATGCTCTATGATATTGATTGGCAAGGCGGCGAACAGCTAATGGCAAAAGCGCGCGGCGATGTTGTGAGCATATTTATTCTGCCCCCATCTATGTCTGAATTAAAAAGCCGTTTGGTTAGAAGAGC
>JBGCEA010000230.1:0-3506 GCA_045105915.1 Nitratireductor sp. | reverse complement strand
ATTTCAGACAATTCAATCGAAGGATTATCAATCAACGCCATTGCGCCATTGATCACTTCTACCAAATTGTGAGGCGGAATATTGGTGGCCATACCAACAGCAATACCACCTGCGCCATTGACCAATAGATTGGGGAATTTTGCAGGAATTACGGTAGGCTCGCGCACTGTATTATCGTAATTGTCTCTAAAATCGACTGTATCGCGCTCAATATCAGCCAGCAACTCATGCGCAACTTTAGCCAGTCTTGATTCTGTATAACGATAAGCAGCAGCTTTATCGCCATCGATAGAACCAAAGTTACCTTGGCCATCGATTAGTGGCACACGAAGCGAAAAGTCTTGCGCCATGCGAACCATAGAATCATAAATCGCAGTATCACCATGTGGGTGATATTTACCAATCACATCACCCACAACACGTGCAGACTTGCGATATGGTTTATTCCAATCATTTCCATTTTCATGCATTGAGTACAAAATACGTCTGTGCACTGGCTTCAAGCCATCACGCACATCAGGTAGCGCCCTACTCACAATCACACTCATCGCATAATCAAGATAAGAGTTGCTCATTTCCTCAATAATAGAAATTGGCTGAATATCAGATGGCTCATCACCATTTGGATTGCCATTATTAGGATCGATTGGAATATTGGTTTCGTCTGACAAAATTTGTCCCCACGCTAAGCGTCATTTAACAAGTAAAATAATTAGGAAAATTATAGCAAAATATTGTGCTTTTTACCAATTTTGAGAGTTTAATTTTGTATAAATAAGCCTTTATTTTCAATGGGTTAAAAAGGTAGAGTAGACACATTCATATTTTATCGCTCGAACATCTATATATTTGAGCTTTAATCGCAAATTTAAACAGAATCAATTTTCTCAAAAACACAAAGCTTGTATATGACAATCCAAAATGCTCTAAATATTTTAAGAGTAATGAGCGCAAATTCCGCCTCTATATTCTTAACTATTATATGCCCCACACATCGCATTTGAGCTAAACTGAGGAATAAAAAGTGCCTTCATTTGAAATTATTTTAAGTGCATTTATTACACTCTTTGTAACGATCGACCCCATTGGTTTAGCACCATTATTTATAGCAATAACCACAGGCATGAATAAAGCAGAGCGCCTTGGTGTGGCATTGCGCTCAACCTTTACTGCATGGATTACTCTAATTGTTTTCGCGTTTTTTGGCGCAATTATTCTAAAAGCGCTCGGCATCACATTACATGCATTTAGAATTGCTGGTGGCTTACTGCTCTTTTATATCGCCTTTGAAATGATCTTTGAAAAACGCCAAGAGCGCCAAGAAGAAACCACTAAAAAAGCATTCACCAAAGAGCACCTAACAAGCATTGCTGTGTTTCCTATCGCTTTTCCTTTAATCGCCGGTCCTGGCGCTATTTCTGCTCTCATCATTCTTTCAGACAATATGGGCCATGACTTGCAAGGTAGCTTAATAATGGTGGGCATTATAACAAGCGTTATCATACTTGTTTTGCTCTCATTTTTAGCAAGTGGCTATTTAGAAAAGATTTTAGGCGAATCCATTCGAATGGTTTTAACCAGACTATTGGGCGTATTACTTGCCTCACTCGCAGTACAATTTGTGGCAGATGGCGCCATCGCCCTTTTCAGCTAGTTATTAATTAAATCTACCTCAATAACCTTGCCGCCATATTCGTGCACGCTGTCATGCGCGCGCACAACAACACGCTTAACACCCTTTGGAATGCTGATAGTAGCTGAGCGCGTAAAAGGCTGCTCTTGCACATGAGGATGCGCTAAAATGCGGGTGCCATAGACTGTGCCATCTAAACCAACAACATCCCACGCATTGGCAAAATGGTCCCAGCCTTCATCTGAATGCGCAACGCTCACATCAAACCGATATTGCCCCTCACCCATAGATGTCCATTTAACATCAACAACATGCGCTTCATCTGCAATTGCATTAGAGACTAACAATCCAGATGTGAAAACACCAAGTGCTATAAAACTAAGTTTGACAAATTCTTTCATCTTTGAACTCTCCTAACCTAAACCAAGCGCTAATGCTTTGTGCTCATCTCACGCAGTTTTGTGAATATAAACAGCTAACATATCTCATCTTACTTGCATCTAAAGCTTACGTAAGGCAAAAAACAGTTTCAACAATCACAATATCGAGAGTACTCAAATGGCCACCGGTTCTAAAAAAGTAATTTATGCAGCACTTGTAGGCAATGGCTTAATAGCAATCTGCAAATTTATTGGCGCTAGCATTACCGGCTCTTCTGCAATGCTATCAGAAGGCATTCACTCAATGGTGGATACCGGTAATCAAGGCCTGCTTTTGTACGGCTTAAAAAAATCAGACAAACCTGCAGATGAAAAACACCCATTTGGCTATGGCGCCGAACTTTATTTTTGGGCATTTGTGGTGGCTATTCTCATTTTTGCTGTTGGCTCTGGTATCTCAATCTATGAAGGCGTCAGCAAAATATTACACCCACATGCCATGAGCGATCCAACAATCAACTATGTGATTTTGGGCGCTGCGATGATTTTTGAAGGTGTGGCTTGGTATATTGCATATAAAGAGTTCAATTTATCGCGCGGCAAAAACTCTATCATGCAGGCTGTTCGAGATTCAAAAGACCCTACTGTCTTTACGGTTTTGTTTGAAGATACAGCTGCAATGCTTGGCTTGCTTGTAGCCATGGTTGGTATTTATTTAGCGCATACGCTTAACATGCCAATTTTAGATGGCGTCGCCTCTATTGTGATTGGCGTGATATTGGGCTTAACCGCAGCGCTGCTAGCCTTTGAAACAAAAGGCCTATTGATTGGTGAAAGCGCAGCGCCAGAAATGGTGGTAGCGGTTAAAGAGCTTATCAAAGAAGTAAAAGGTGTCGATCGCTTAAACGAGATCAAAACACTGCACCGCGGCCCAAATGATGTTTTATTAGCGCTATCGATAGATTTTGAAAACGATCTAACCGTTGGCACTGTTGAAGATGAAATCTATAAATTAGAGCTTGCTGTTAAAAAGCAATTTCCAATTGTAAAACGTATTTTCATTGAGGTGCAAAATAAAAAGCACCACGAAGAAGAATTGCGTAAAGAGCTATAATTCTAGCAATCGCAATTCAAACTAAAATTTGAACATAAAAAAAGCCTGATCAAACAAGATCAGGCTTTTTTGTTAGACGATATAACAATTAGTTGCTGTTGATTTGCGAGATCACACGGCTATGCACTGCTGGTGCATTTGAGCTGGCAACATGGCTTGTATTTACAACCAAATGTCCAAGTCTTGTAACTTTATTGCCGCTAGCAAGCTTTGCTTTAACACGAGAACATGTACCACCTGTGCATGTTACATTATCAGCTTTTCTAACGTTCGATTTAATGGTGGCTAAATTACTGCCCTCAATCACACCCAAATAATGAACCTTAACGCCATTGGCGTGTAGTGTTGAGGCAATCTCCGTTACCATTCTTGCGCCATA
>JBGCEA010000229.1:0-2631 GCA_045105915.1 Nitratireductor sp. | reverse complement strand
CTAGCTAGATTTTGATTGCATTAAACCAAAACTACTTCATATAACCTCTGGACTAGTAGTTGCGTTTGATCAATTGGCAATGTTTTTATATGACACTCAATTTCTATTGCCTTCTCTAATCGTGGCTTCCAGCTTGCTGCTTCATCGTATTCTGTTTCTTCTAACTCAATTGTTGGGTCCTGGTAGCGCATGACTCTATTATCTGGGCTATGTTGCGCTAACACACTCGCTTTATCCGCATGGTTCAGAATACTTTCAACGATAGAACTCGTTTCAGAAATGCGACTAATGCCGACATTGCATTTAACATCTAAAGTTTTATTGCTTAGTTGTGAGGTATAGTCATCAATAATGTCACAATAAATGTTGGCTCGCTCATCAACATAACTATCATCATCACTATTCACAATTACCGTGAAAACCTGGTCGGCATAATGGGCTAATACATCACCTGCAACAAGTGCTTTCCTTAATATTTCACCAATTTCTTTTAATACTGACTCGCTCGCAGCAACACCAATCTCTTCTTTGATGACTTTAAAATCATCAAGCACGATATAGAGTAATGCAGCATCTCCTTCGCCCTCTCCCGCTCTGCCTGCTACTTTTTCTAGTTCATCCATAAACCTTACGCGGTTGTATAACCCTGTTAAGAAGTCATGATCTCGTAATAATTTGATTTGTTCTGAATCGATGTCTTCTTGCTCGTTATCATCACGGACAACCACCTGAGTACAGTTTTCGCCCTCTACTTCAGCATGGCTAAACTCGATATCGGCATTAAACACACTACTATCATCTCGAACACATTGAACTGAAACATGCGCAGGCTCAGATTCAGCTTGTTCAGTAAATTGCCTGAAAACACTTTTAAAATTGTTTTGGTCATCCGCCCCAATTAAGTCCAAGATAGGTAAACCATCAATGTCCTCTGCTTCTTCATAACCAAATAATTCAAGGTAAGCGCTGTTAACATAAATATGCATACCTTCATGCATGTAGGCGACCGCATCTTTAGAACTTTCCAGTAACAGACGTGACCGCTTTTCACTTTCTCTTAATGCCCGCTCATTTCGTCGTGCAGAACGGCGGCTAAATAAATTCTGTAATTCGCGCTGAACAGCAAACTGTAGGCGTTTCGTGTCGCTAGATGGAATAACATCTTGTACTCCAAGGTCATATAATGGCTCGATCTCATCTTGACTGGATGTCAAGATAATACAAGGCAAATCACGCCCAAGACGATGGACAAAATTAATGAGTTCTCGTGGTGGAACGCTACTTAATGACGCACGACATACCAATAAGTCCCATGTATGCTGAGTCAAAATCTGTTCAATACCGCTTAATGTCTCTTCTCTCGAGGCACGAACAGCATGGCCTGCGCTTCGTAACGTGTTTGTTACATTATCCGCTTCAGTTAGGGAGTCATCTACTAATAATAGTCTGAGCATACCATCAGGTTTCGTCACTTATTATCATCCTTTGTCAACGGTGCAATGTCAGGCTTTTTACCTTCTAAGTTTGTCATCTGCCCTTCCATCCACTGATAAACGTGTTTGTTTATATCCGAGGCTTTTTGTGTTTGTTGGCTCATTTCTATTTTATCGCCAATCACTAGTTTAATCACACCTGGATATTTTAGAAAGCCATGTCTCGGCCATGCTTTTCCGGCATCATGAGCTACAGGTACAACAGGATACCCTGTTTCGGCAGCTAAAAATGCGCCTCCCATACCAAATTTACCTATTTGGCCTGTCGGAATCCGAGTTCCTTCAGGAAAGATCACCACCCAGGCCCCTGAGTTTAACCTTGCTCTTCCTTGCTCAATCACTTGGTTTAGAGCTTTTCGACCAGCACCTCGGTCAATGGCAATTGGGTTTAAAGAGGCAAGTCCCCAACCAAAGAAAGGAATCCATAATAATTCACGTTTTAATACCCAGACTTGGGGTGGAAAGACCGCTTGCAATGCTAGCGTTTCCCAAGTCGATTGATGCTTAGCCATGATAATACAAGGATCATCTGGAATTTTTTCTCTGCCTTCCACCTCATAACGAATTCCACAAATCACTTTCAATAGCCATAGGTTTAACAGCGCCCATTGGCTAACAACTTTATAACGCCATCTGAACGGTAAAGGCCATACAACTAGACTGATAACTGAAAAAATAATAGCTGTTATTGCATGTAGCGTCACAAACAATAAAGAACGAAATAACAGCATTAAATTTTTGTCTCCAACAAGGCATCAACCGCGTCAGCTAAATTTTCATATACAGGTATCCCTTTTGGTAAGCTGGGATCTTCTAAAGTTCCCAAACCTTTACCTGTCTTGACCAAAATAGGCTTCGCCCCCACTGACTGTGCCGCTTGCAAATCCCGTAGAGAATCGCCGACCGCTGGCACATTCTTGAGATCAATCCGAAGACGATTTGCCATCTCATTGAATGCACCCGCTAATGGTTTACGACAATCGCATCCATCATCTGGCCCATGAGGACAATATATAACTGCTTCTAGCTTGCCTCCCAACTGCGATACCATCCGGCGCATTTTGCTGTGAATACGACTCAATGTATCGACATCGAATAACCCGCGAGCAATGCCGGATTGATTCGTGATCACCACAAC
>JBGCEA010000228.1:0-4344 GCA_045105915.1 Nitratireductor sp. | reverse complement strand
ATTTTATGCAGGTCTTGTTCAAGCTAAAAATATACTATCTGTACTAATGCAATGTATTGCCGTTGCATGTGCAATGTCTCTTATTTGGTTCTTTGCTGGCTACTCTATAGCCTTTGGTGAAGGCAATGACTGGTGGGGCGGGCTTTCTAAGTTCTTACTTGCTGGCGTCGATCGTGATGCACTATCAGGCACCTTACCTGAATCTTTATTTGCGATGTTCCAAATGACATTTGCGGTTATTACACCTGCGCTTATGATTGGCGCATTTGTTGAGCGCATTCGTTTTGGCTCAGTTATGCTTATCTGCTCACTATGGCTTTTAGTTGTTTACGCGCCTGTTACCCACTGGGTATGGGGCGGCGGCTGGCTTGCCAAGATGGGCGTAATTGACTTTGCTGGTGGTATTGTTGTTCACGTAACTGCAGGCATTTCAGCACTTGTGATTGCTTACATGCTTGGCGCACGCAAAGGCTTCCCAAACAAAGTTCAACCGCCACACGCACCATGGATGGTGATGATTGGCGCTTGCCTATTGTGGGTTGGCTGGTTCGGCTTTAATGGCGGCTCTGCAGTAGCAGCAGACGGCAACGCTTCTATGGCTATCTTAGTAACGCACTTAGCAGCAGCAACTGGTTCTATCGTTTGGATGGTAATTGAAAAAATCCGTTTTGGTAAAACAAGCCTAATTGGCCTAGTAACAGGTACCATTGCTGGTCTTGCGACAATTACTCCAGCATCTGGCACAGTTGGCCCGCTTGGCGGCGTTCTACTTGGTCTTGCTGGCGGTATAATTTGTTATGGTGCAGTTGACTTTGTAAAAGGCAAACTGAAAATCGATGACAGCTTAGACGTTCTAGCTGTTCACGGTGTTGGCGGTGCAACAGGCACATTGCTAATTCCATTCCTTGCAAGTGTTGGTTATGGCGGCACAGGTCTTGGCGATACCAGCGTTAGCGATCAGTTCATTACGCAAGCAACTGGCGTTGTTTCAGTAGCTGTATATTCTGCAGTAGCAACGGTTATCATTGTATTGATTACCAAAGCAGTTCTTGGTCTTCGTGTAAGCGAAGAAGATGAAGTAGAAGGCTTAGACTTCACATCACACGGTGAATCAGGCTATCGTCTCTAATATAAATTGCTAGGAGAAATATAATGAAAATGATCATGGCAGTTATCCAACCACATAAGTTGGACGATGTGAGAGAAGCTCTGGGCGAACTTGGCGTTGCTGGTATGACAGTTACTGAGGTAAAGGGATATGGCCGCCAAAAAGGCCATACCGAAATTTACCGCGGCGCTGAATACACAATCAACTACTTACCTAAAATCAAAATTGAGGTAGCAGTTGATGGCAAAACGGCAGATAAAGCAATAGAAGCTATTCGCGCTGGCGCTGGTCAAAACAAAATCGGCGATGGCAAAATCTTTGTCTACGATTTAACTTCGGCCATTCGCATTAGAACAGGCGAAAACGGCGAAGAAGCCTTATAAGCTAAAAGATAACAATTGATGTTTCATCAATAGTGTTTCATTAAAAGGGCTGCTCTTAGTGAGTGGCCCTTTTATTTTCATTCAACACCCAAGCAGATAAACCATGACACAGACCAGATTATATTTCGAAACAACCGAAGTAAAAGCAAAAGAACTTATTTTACTGCTAGAGCCAGAATTTGAAGAAGATGGCTACCCTGTTGCAATATTTGAAACCCATTTAGAAAAGTCACTATGGACCTTTTCACTCTATGCGCCAGATGAAGAAATAGAGCCGTGCAAAAAACGAATTCAAAACATTTTAAAAGCAAATAATTTTGAAGCCACAATTCTTGAAGAAGCTTTAGAAGATGATGGCTGGATAGAAAAAACCTTATCAGAACTAGCGCCCGTTCGCGCTGGCCGTTTTGTGGTTCATGGTAGCCACGACAAACACATAGTAAAACACAATGAATTTGGCCTTGAAATCAATGCGGGGCTTGCCTTTGGAACAGGACACCATGGCACCACTGCTGGCTGTCTAAAAATGATAGACCAAGAGCTAAAGGCAAATAATTTTAGAAACGCGCTAGACCTTGGCGCAGGCACCGGCGTGCTTGGCATTGCCGTTGCTAAAGCAAAACGCATTCCGGTTCTAGCATCAGACATCGACCCAGTATCAACAATAGTGTGCGATCAAAATGCAAAAATAAATGGCGTAAAAGGCTTTGTAAAATCCATAACGGCAACAGGCTTTAACAACCCTGAATTCATAAACTATGTGCCGTTTGACTTGATTATAGCAAATATTCTAGCGCGCCCCCTTGAAGGGCTTGCATTAGATTTGTCACTGCATTTATCGCGCAATGCGACAGTCATTTTATCTGGGCTATTGCCTCACCAAAAAGCTCGAATTTTAGCAGCCTACCGCATACAGGGCCTGCGCCTTAAAAAGGCACACATACAAGATGGTTGGCTAACGCTTGTTTTGAAAAACGGCTAATAGATAATTTTTTGATTCTAGATACAAAAAAGCGGGGCTTAATAAATTAAGCGCCCGCTTGTTTAATCATGGCCAATTGGCCCATATGTCACACTTATACGTTGTATGAAGAAATTGTGTATGATGAATTTTGACGCAAATTCTCACGTTTAAAGCCAGCAGCTTTAAGTGTTTCATCATCGTGCATAAGCAAAATTGTGTTTACATAACGGTCTACTTGCTTTTGACGAGCAGCAACCATTTTACGACCAAAATTAGAAAATATAGACATATTCTATTCCTTTACAGCTTTATCAAAATCAGTTTCTTGTTTACAAATAATAGATAGGGGCAAAGCGGCAAATAACCTATAGCCGATTTAGCACATGAGCCTTGCAAAGAACGCAGGGCTAAGTTTACGTTCTATTAATTTTGCATCTCTCGATTCTATCAAACAAAAGCGCGCACACATGTTTCAAACTTTTTCATCTTCCGCATCACCGCAAAACTCAAAGCACCGCATTGCGGCATTGCGTGCATTAATGAAGAGGAAAAAGCTCGATTGGTATTTAGTCCCTCATAGCGATGAACACCAAAACGAGTATTTGCCAAAATGTGCAGAGCGACTTGAATGGATAACCGCATTTACAGGCTCTGCAGGCTTCGCGATGATTGGTTTAAAAAGCGCATATATTTTTGTAGATGGCAGATACACAACACAGGTCAAAGACCAAGTTGATTTGAACATTTTTAACGTTCAAGATTTGGTGGCATCGCCCCCTTCTAGCTTCATTCAAACCATTGCAAAAACCAATCACAAAATTGGCTACGATCCCAAACTGCTTACTATTGGACAATTGGCAAAATGGGAACAAAGCAAAACAAAAACAACTTTCACGCTCACACCGCATGAAAATTTAATTGATAGTATTTGGGATGAGCGCCCACCTGCCCCAAATGGCAAAGTAAAATTACACCCAACAAAATATGCAGGCGAAACGCCAAGCAGCAAAATTAAACGCGTTCAGCATGTTTTAAAAGCTGATGGCGCAGATGCCATGCTTATGAGCGACCCTGCCTCTCTAGCATGGACATTTAACATTAGGGGCAATGATATGGTGCATAATCCGCTTGTGCTTGGTTATGCAATTATACCTGCCAAGCCAAATAAATTACCGCTTCTATTTATTGAAGATGAAAAACTTAATGAGGTTACAAAAAAGAGCTTATCTAAAATTTGTAAGCTCATGCCCCCTTCAAAGCTTGAAAGCCAATTAAAGCAACTTGCCAAAAACGCGAACATACATTGCGATCCCAATTTAGTATCTTCACATTTTTCAAAGATCATACAGGCGTCTAAAGGCACACTCATAAAAAAACGTGATCCAGTGGTGTTGTTGCGCGCTATTAAAAATCAAACTGAAATAGAAGGTGCAATCAATGCGCATATAAGAGACGGCGTGGCTTGCACAAAATTTTTACATTGGCTGGATACTCAAAAACAAAACACCATCACAGAAATTGACGCAGTTAAAAGCCTTGAAGCTTTTCGTTTCAATACCGCTAAAGCGCTTGGCTCGCGCCTTGAAGAAATTTCCTTTGATACCATTTCTGGCGCTGGCGCAAATGGCGCTATTGTGCACTACCGCGTAACAGATGAAAGCAACGCCGTTTTAAAAAACAATTCGCTATATTTAGTTGATAGTGGTGGCCAATATAAAGATGGCACAACGGACATCACCAGAACTATTGCAATTGGCAAACCACCCAAAAGCGCAATTCTTGATTTCACACTAGTTCTAAAAGGACACATTGCTATTGCTATGGCAAAGTTTCCAATGGGCACAAGAGGCGTAGACTTAGATGTTTTGGCGCGCATGGCGCTATGGCAG
>JBGCEA010000227.1:0-7002 GCA_045105915.1 Nitratireductor sp. | reverse complement strand
CCAATATTAAATTTGGCAACACGACTTGTGCTTGCAAGCTTTTGACGCGCTTCAACAGGAATGCCACTACCACCATGTACAACAAGCGGAATGTTGGTCAAACCCTCAATTTCAGCAACTAAGTCAAAATCAATGCCAGCTGTTTTTTCTGTTTTCAAATGCACATTACCAATTGAAATCGCCATGGCATCTGCGCCACTTTGCTCTGCAAATAAAAGCGCCTCTTGTGGATTTGTACCAGTAGAATTTGCGCCTTGCGCATAACCAACAAAACCAACCTCACCCTCAACCGAAATGTTATGCGGTTTTGCAAGTTCAACAATCTCGTTTGTTAGGGCAATATTCTCTTCAATCGGCAATTTAGAACCATCAAACATGACTGAGGTAAAACCACTTTCAATGCCTTCAATGCATTCTTCTTTCGTGTAGCCATGATCGATATGACACACGACAGGCACGCTGGCTTGCTCGGCTAAATGACGAAACATTTTGCCTAAAATTGGCACAGGCGTATGCTCTCTGCACCCAGGCCCCGCTTGCAAAATAATAGGAATACCAGCTTCTTCAGCAGCTTCTACATATGCATAGGCATCTTCCCAGCCCAAAACCACCAAACCAGCAATGGCACGGTTTTGTTCATTAGCAGGAATAAGAACATCTTTAAGCGAAACTGCACTCATTTAAATTTCGCAATCATATCTTTAATGCCAGGAATGGTTTCAACTTGCCAAGCATGGTCTGGTTGGAAAAACTGAACAAGTGAGCGTTGGCTAAGGCCACCCAAAATTGTAAAATAATACATTTCATAACCAGGCGCTACCACACATGGGTGATACCCTTTTTCAAGTGTAATAGTTGAGCCATCTACTAAGTGATATGCATCACCAACTTCGCCATCAACACGTTGCACCAATTGCATGCCAAAGCCGTTATTCGGCTTAAAGCGGAAATTGTAAGTTTCATCATGGCGCGTTTCATCTGGCAAACGGTCTGTATCGTGCTTGTGAGGCGGAAAACCAGACCACCCACCAGCGCCAACAGTAAACAATTCAGATACCAATAAACGACCGACGCGATCGTGGTATTTTGTGCCCAAAATGTGCTTAATTTTGCGGTGTGTTTTTGTATCGTCAGAACCATATTGCACCATATCAATATCTTCGCGTCTTACAGCAAATGGCTCTAGCTCTTTTTCGTACATTGCACCTGCTACAAAAACTTCTGCTTCATCAGACAAGCATACCATTTCAGCTTTAGCGCCACTTGGCACATAAACACCTTCAGGCTCGCCGCCCCACACATCTACTGTACGATTACCAATCGTGTTAAACGCTTGGCCGCCAACAGTCACATTTACACTGCCTGTTGCAGGCACAATGCATGTTTCGTATTTTGGCACGCTATATTCAAAAGCTTGGCCTTTTTTAAGCTTAACAATATTAAAATAGTTAAGCGGCACACTGCTATCATTTATGTCAATGATAGCTTTATTGCCATTATCGTGTGGAGGAATATGCATTACTTATCCTTTCATTCACCAGCGCCAGCATGAGAGCCAAGAAACTCTTCTAGCTGAACCAGTGTTGGCATTGCCGGAGCGCAACCAGGTTTTGAGACTGTGATTGCAGCACAAGCTGAACCCCGCAATATTGAACTTTTAAAATCATGACCAGCAGCAACAGAGGCCAACAGCCCCGCACAAAAACTGTCACCAGCGCCTGTCGGCTTTAGAGCATCTACTTTATAAATGCCCGTTTGAATTTCTTCACCATTGATAAATGAGATCGCCCCTTTTGGGCCCATTTTATAAATAACAGATGCATTCTTTTCGGTATTTAAAGAGCGTGCTTTTTCAAGCCCCTTATCAATGCCACCTGCCATAAAGCCAAATTCTTCATCATTACCAATGATCAAATCGCAATAAGACGCAGCTTTTGAAAGCACCTCTTCTGCAACCTCAAAAGAAGGCCAACTATAAGGGCGATAATCAACATCAAAAATAATAGGCAACCCTGCAGCCTGTGCAAGTTCCATAGCCTTAAACGCAGCACTGCGTGATGGCTCTGCCGCAAACACAGTACCTGCCGTAATTAACGCGCCATAAGCGCCATAATCAACGTCAACCACATCGCTTTCATCCATCTGAAAATCAGCAGCGCCATTTCTATAAATCACACTTTGGTGCCCTTCTAAGCGGCTTTCATAAACCGCTAAAGAAGTTCTATATTCACCAGTAATTTTTTTAACGTTCTTGCGCTCAACGCCATACTTATCCAGTTGGTTTAAACAAAACCAACCAACGGCATCATCGCTCACACACGTAACAAGAGCAGCTTTTCCACCAAGCTTACAAATACCAGCAGCCGTATTAGCCGCAGAGCCACCCATAGAGGTATTAAAGCTTGTACCATCTTCTATCGCAGTGCCTGCAGGCTCTGGAAAAAAGTCCATGCCCACACGTCCAACAACCAAAAAGTTGTTTTGCTTTATACCTGCAAGTAGCTGTTCAAAAGTCACCATTCTTACACACCCTTACGTTGGCGAACTCTAGCGCCTTCAACATCGGCATGTGCCTCGCGCACGCTCTTATGTTCAGACACATGTGGTGTGCCCACTTCCCACCAAGTGTGCCCCTCGCGTGTCCATCCTTCATATGCATCAACACTCATATAGATAATACTTGTTTTTTTGTTTTTCTTAGCGCGCTTAAAGGCATCACCAAGCGCATCAGCATTTTCAACGCTTTCAACATTCGCGCCCATCGAGCGTGCATGCGATGCAAAATCAACCCCAAATGGTTCGCTAACGGTTGGGCAATCAGCAATTAAGTTATTGAAGCTTTCATTACCCGTATTGTTTTGCAATTTATTGATAACAGCAAACCCACCATTATCCAGCACCAGTATAATGAGTTTCTTATCGCTCAAAACAGAAGAATAAATGTCTGAGTTCATCATCAAATAAGAACCATCACCAATGAACACAACTGTGTCTTTGTTTGGCTCTTTTTCACTTTGCGCAATACGTGCACCCCATGCACCAGATATCTCGTACCCCATACATGAAAAACCAAACTCGATATCCACCGTACCCACACCTAATGTGCGCCAATTAGCGCAAACTTCTGCAGGCAAACCGCCAGCCGCCGCAACAACACGATCTCGCTTATCGCAAAGCGCATTTACCGCGCCAATTGCTTGTGCATAAGAATTTGGTCTATTGCTAGCCTTACCAGTCGTAGACACATTATCTGCAACATATTTATCCCATGCCTTGCGCTCTTTTTGTGCCTTTTTCAGCCAGCCAGAAGGCGCAACATGGTTTTTAAGTTTCTTGCCGAGCAATTTTAATGAAAGCTTAGCATCGCCAACAACTGGCGCAGACAAATGCTTCATCGCGTCATGGCGACCAACATTCATGCCAATTATTTTTGCGTCTTTTGCAAAGGCAGACCAAGACCCAGTTACAAAGTCTTGCAATCTTGTGCCAACAGCCAAAATAACATCTGCTTTTTCAGCTATTGTATTTGCGCTGTTAGAACCAGTTACCCCTACTGGGCCAATATTATGCGGATCATCATTTACAAGGTTTGCACGCCCCGCAATCGTTTCAACCACTGGTATTGCGTGCTTTTTGGCAAATGCATTCAATTCTTTTACTGCGCCAGAATACTGAACACCGCCTCCAGCTATAATCATTGGGCGCTTTGCAGATTTCAAAAGTTCAGCCGCATTAGCAAGCTCTAGCTCATCTGCGCTTTGGCGCCTTAGAGTGTGAACGCGCTTTTCAAAAAAGGATTTTGGATAATCATATGTCCAGCCCTGCACATCTTGTGGCAAACCAATAAAGGCTGGGCCACAATCCGCAGGATCCAGCATAGTTGCAATGGCCGCAGGTAAAGACTGAATAATTTGCGCTGGATGCGTAATTCTATCCCAAAAACGAGAAACAGCTCTAAAACCGTCATTCACACCAAAAGATGGATCACCAAAATGCTCTAATTGCTGCAATACAGGGTCTGGTAAGCGCGTTGTGAAGGCATCGCCGCATAAAAGTAACATTGGCAAGCGGTTAGCGTGCGCAAGTGCAGCAGATGTATATAGATTTGCAGTGCCCGGCCCTGCAGAGGCCGTACAAAACATAAAACGCTGACGCATATGATATTTAGAATACCCAGCCGCCGCAAAGCCCATGCTTTGCTCGTTCTGCCCTCTATATAAAGGCAATTCTTCACGATGATCATAAAGCGCTTCACCAAGGCAAGTTACATTACCATGGCCAAAAATACCAAAGCCACCACCACATAAGCGCACTTCTTTGCCATCTATCTCAATGTATTGCGCAGCTAAATAGCGGATGAGTGCCTGTGCGGTTGTGAGGCATATCGTATCTGAGTTCGCCATTACTTTTGTCCTGTACTTAAGTCTTGTTAAAAAGCCCAATCGTGCAATTTGTTAATCGCACAAGACAGCCTTTATATTCTTCTTGACAGATATTCTTAATTGGAGTTTATTCATTTTGCAACCGGTTGCAAAAAAGAAATTTACAAATTAGACAATCACTTAACAATTTTTAAAAGAGAGCTGCTGCAATGGCAAATAATCAGCAAACAACAAAGCCTATCGGCATTGGTATTATTGGTGGTGGTTATATGGGCAAAGTGCATTCTGTTGCATATGCAGCTGTTGGCGCTGTCTTCAACACAAAATTGCGCCCTCGCCTAGAAATGATTTGTGCAAGCAGTGATGAAAGCGCCCAAAAGTATCGTTCAGCTTATGGTTTCAATCGCGCAACCTCTAGCTGGAAAGAATTGGTGCATGACGACAAAGTAGAGGCTGTTGTGATAGCCACACCACAAAGCATGCACCGCGAAATAGCGCTTGAAGCTTTTAAACTTGGCAAGCCCGTTTTTTGCGAAAAGCCCCTAGGCGCATCTATTCAAGATGCAAGAGCCATGGAAGAAGCAGCCACAAAAAGTGGCCAAGTAAATATGATAGGCTTTAATTACATCAGAACACCAGCCTGCCAATTTGCCAGAAAGCTTATTTCTGAAGGTCACATTGGTGATGTCACGTATTTTAGAGGTGAGCACACAGAAGACTTTGATGCAGACCCTCAAAGCCCAATTAGCTGGCGTTCACATGGCGTTCCAAATGGCACAATGGGTGATCTATCGCCCCACATGATAAATGCAACACTTGCCCTTATTGGCAACATCACTTCTTTATCTGCTATCACTGAAACAGTGTTCAAAGAAAGGCCAGATGGCAAAGGTGGCAGCTCGCCTGTAACCAATGACGACCAAGGACAGTTTATGTGTCGTTTTGAAAACGGCGCTATGGGACATTTATTTTTTAGCCGTGTCGCGACAGGCAAAAAAATGGGTTACATTTTTGAGGTCACTGGCACAAAAGGCGCTATTCAATTTGATATGGAAGACCAAAACGCAATTTGGCTTTATAAAACTGAAGACAAAAAAGACGAAGTAGGTTTTAGAAAAATTATCATAGGCCCTGAGCATCCAGACTATGTTGAATTTTGTCTGGGGCCAGGCCACGGCACAGGCTTTCAAGACCAAATTATTATTGAAGCACGCGACTTCTTAAGCGCAGTTGCCGCTGGCAAAAACATTTGGCCTAGCTTCAAAGATGGCGTAGCGGTAAGTCAAATTGTAACAGCCGCAATAGATTCTGCCAAAAGCAAAAGCTGGGTAGACGTAAAAAATTACTAACAACAAACATTAGACTTGAAAGGTCCAATAATGACAATTCGTATTGGAAATGCTCCTTGTTCATGGGGCGTTGAATTTGCAAATGACGAGCGAAATCCTGCGTGGGAAAGTGTACTCGATCAATGTGCGCAAGCTGGTTATAAAGGCATAGAACTTGGCCCAATTGGCTACATGCCAGAAGAGCCAGCAATGCTTGGCGATGCACTGCAAAAAAGAGATTTAGAGCTCATTGGCGGCGTTGTATTTCGCCCTTTCCATGATGCAGATGCATGGGACGAAGTGCTAGACGCGTCTATTAGAACTTGCAAATCTTTGGTTGCGCATAACGCACAGCATCTTGTTTTAATCGACAGCATTTCACCAAGACGCGCACCCACTGCTGGGCGTGCAAATGACGCCGAGCAAATGGATGATCAAGAGTGGAACGCATATCGCGATCGCATTGCGACAATTGCTAAAATTGGCGCAGAGGAATATGGCCTAACTGTTGGCATGCATGCGCACGCAGCTGGCTTCATGGATTTTGAACCAGAGCTAGAGCGCCTACTAAATGAGGTCGATGAGAGCATTCTTAAAATTTGCTTCGACACAGGCCACCACTCTTATGCGGGTTTTGATCCAGTTGCATTCATGAAGAAACACATTAATCGTATTTCTTATATGCATTTCAAAGACATAGACCCTACGGTTAAAGCCGATGTTATCGAAAAAAGCACTGGCTTTTATGATGCCTGCGGACAAGGCATTTTCTGCAATCTTGGCCAAGGCGACGTCGATTTTCCTGCCGTTCGCCAAATCTTGCTGGACAATAATTTTGAAGGCTGGTGCACAGTAGAACAAGACTGCGATCCAACCATGGATGTTGCGCCAATGGATGATGCCATTAGCAATAGAACTTATCTTGAATCAATTGGCTTTGCATAAGGGGCTATTATGAAAAAACTTAAATGGGGAATGATTGGCGGCGGTGAAGGCAGCCAAATTGGACCAGCACACAGACTGGGCGCACAAGCTGATGGTCTATTCGAGCTTTCTGCTGGCGCATTAGATCACCGCGCTCAAGAAGGCCGCGAATATGCGCAGCGCTTAGGCGTTGCAAAAGATCGTGCTTATGGCGACTGGAAAGAAATGCTGGCTGGTGAAAAAGGCCGAGATGACAAAGTAGATTTGGTAACAGTAGCAACACCAAATTCAACCCACTTTGAAATTACAAAAGCATTTTTAGAAGCCGGCTTTAATGTGCTTTGCGAAAAGCCAATGACCATGAATGT
>JBGCEA010000226.1:0-2838 GCA_045105915.1 Nitratireductor sp. | reverse complement strand
GGACAAGGAATACGCGGAACGGGTCAAACAGCGCAATGAATATATAGAGAAATACGGTTCTCGTTAAACATCCTTTGGCGGGATGCATAATTAATCTCAGCGATGAATATGCATCCCTACCGCGCCTTCTTGATTAGGTAGTATGTATAAGAAAATAGCAATCTTTGTTATTTGCAGTCTATCATTGGCACTAATTGCTGTAATTTACACATGGGACAATTGCTACTATCAAATGGCCAGCCTTAAAACGGCCGCTTATCTTGATCCAGAATCATGCAAAGCTAAATCTCGACCATTAAAATTCAAAATTAAAAATGATAGTAACTATGACCTTATTCAATACGGTTTTACACTCCGCGCGTTCAATAATACAGTAGCGGAAAGTGATAGTTTCGACGCTTACACTGTCCACAATTTAATCCCGAAAGGGACTGAATTTGAGAATTGTTTTGCCATACCAGAAATCAATAACGTACATCCTGAAGATATCAAAAAGAACTTCAGCTTCAAGGCAAAATTTTTCATTGTGGCATTTGATATTGGTAACGATAAACGAAGAATGTGTAGATAAATGACCAAAATATAGATTCTTTGTAAATAGGTGTAGTAGGGGACAGACCACGTTTTAGTATATTGAGATTCGGTGATGCGTCGCTCACGCCACCATACACAGAAAACGGCGGAGCATGGCAGGATCCTGATTTCGATCCATCCGGTAAGGCTTTCAATTACATCAGGGTTTTGGAGATTCCAACATCTCGCTGGACTGCCATTGATGAAGTGCGTTTCAGTATCAAGATGGCTCCAGAGGTTTCTCGGGTGCGACAAGAGCGGGCGAATACATCGCCGATCTGGTACTCCCCAGGACATTAGGCTAACACATATGAGCCGTTCTCACGTCAATAAGCAATAATATATTCTTTCAGTTAATTTAATAACTAAAAAATAAATCAATAAGCAAAATCGACTACTTCATCTGTCATGGTAGCTGTTAAGTCAGTCGCTTACAGCAAACACATATAGAGGGTCTCTTATTGCGGTCTCACCGCTGCCTGTATTTTTTATCATTCCATTAATGGTTACAGGGCCACTAGACATTCATCGGTTAACCTGGTGCTGGCACTATTCAAAGAGGCGGGTTTACTCAACCGTTGTATACCCAGTTAGTTTCAGGCTCAGTTCAGGTGTAAACGACTTTGTTCATTGTATTAATGCACGCCAATGGGGTGTCTAATCAAAACGCTCTGGCTCAGGTATGCGATGTAAAAAAAGATGTAAGTAATGGCTACTTGCCAAGTTGTTGCATCGTATTTTATAAACATTCAACCGCGTGTCCAGTTAGGCATTCAGCTCACCCCATTGCGTGACTAACTCTTTAAAAATTTACTTTCATCAAATACGGTCTCATTTTTTAGCATGAAGTAAACGCAGCGCCCTAGCTTGTGCGCTAAAGCAGACAGTGCTTTTGCTTTGCTCATGCGTTTCTGCAGTTTCAATAAATATTTTTGTGCATTTTCATTACCCCGCAGATAGAGAACAGCCGCTTCAGAGAAAGCCCACTTCAGATGTGCGTTACCAATTTTATTGCCTTGCGTGCCGTAGCTCTTACCTGCGGATTCTGCTTTGCATTTGACTAGCCTGGCATAGGAAGCAAATTTCTGCACTGACTCAAACCGGTTAATGTTGCCAATTTCATAAATAATGGTTAACGACAGAATAGGACCGATGCCCCAGACACTTTTTAAGAGGTGGAAATGTATGGGGTTATGTTGTTTTGCCTGTTGTTGAATATGCCATTCTATTTTGCTTAGCTGTTCTGCATAACAATCCAGAATAGACATATCTAAATCAATATTTTTCTGTACTGAAAGATCAGAAAAAGTCGACCTAAGTTGTTCACGAGCACACGCATTTTTCAAATTAACTTTATTGGGTGGAAGGTTGTACTGGCTTGTTGTATTAACAACATGGGCTTTTAGGTCCGCACCGTGTCGAACAATTTTCATGCGCCGGCGAAGCAAGTCTCTGGTTGCTCGCATCTTTTTTGGGTAAACATAAGCCAATGGGAAATTCCCACCCCGTATCAGGTTGGCAATCTTAAAGGAATCGATACGGTCATTTTTAGCTTTGCCACCGTGAATGGCTTTCATGTACAAAGCATGACCGAGGATAAAATCAACACCTATATCCTCACAGAAATCGGAAACCCAGTACCAGCAGTGCATACATTCAGCACCGACCACAATATTACCAATGTAAGGTTCAAGTATTTTGTGTAGTTTTGCTGGGTCGGCTGATATTTCCTTATGTACGCAGGTATTGCCTTCCTGATCCAGGATGCAAACGTATAGTATTCTGGCATGTAGATCGATACCACAGTAGTAGGGATGCGTGTTATTGTAGAAGTTCATTGGGCTTTCTCCGTTTGGTTTGGTCACCTTACAGTTTAGCCGATGTGGCTAAACTGAGGAGGAGGCTCAATGAGTATCAAACACATGCAGTCGGACAAAGTGCCCGCTACGCGCGCACTTTGTCGCTGATGCGAGGCGTTATGTTTCACAAGTCAAAAATTATGAATATACGAGAAGCATCAGAAAATGACTTTTATAAAATATGGCCTATCTTTCATGAAATAGTATCAGCCGGTGAAACTTATGCTTACCCTAAAAAAATCACAAAAGAAGAAGCATTACAAACTTGGTTAAAAGCACCCAGGAAAACTTTTGTGGCTGAAGAAAACAACAACATTCTAGGTACTTATTACATAAAAACTAATCAAGCAGGACCCGGCAGCCATGTTTGTAATTGTGGTTACATGGTTTCTTCTAAAGCCAGAGG
>JBGCEA010000225.1:0-3520 GCA_045105915.1 Nitratireductor sp. | reverse complement strand
AGCTCTTGAATTTGCATCTGGAATACCAGGCTCCATGCAAACTCTATCGCCAACTTTTAATGTGCTAACTTGATCGCCTAGCTCAATAACAGTGCCAGAAGCTTCGTGACCCAAAATCATAGGCTCGTTCACCACAAAGGGGCCAATAGCGCGATGGGGATAATAATGCACATCAGATGCGCAAATGCCGACAGTGGGCAGTTTAATGCGAACATCTAAAGGGCCGAGCTTTTCTTCCATACGATCTATTTCAGGAAACTCCCGAAGTGAAAGTTCATTTTTCTTTTCAAGAACCAGAGCTCTCATAACTATCCCTTTCTAATAATATAAACAGCCATAACAACGGCAATTGCATTACAAATCTAAATTGAAAGACCTGCTGGCTATACTTACAAGGTCAATTCATTGATGCAAAATGGCAGACTTGTGAGCCTTCACAAACTCTCAGAATGCGTAGGGATCAAAACAAAATTTCCAAAATGTGCTTTTTCCATAAATTCCTTTTGTGCTTGGGCAATTTGCTCTAGCGGAAAAACCTTTGCGACAAGTGGGCGTATTTTATTGCTTTGAATATAGGAAACAATATTTGGAAACACAGGAGCATCCCACGCCGTGCACCCAATCAGACAAATGTCTTTGAGATACATATCGCGCATGTCCAAACTTACGACAGGGCCAGCAATTGCTCCTGAAGAGACATATCTTCCACCATGCTTCAATGCTTTAAGCATTAGAGGAAAGTTAGCACCCGCAACATTATCGACCACCACATCGAAGTTATTCTCACCCAGTGCTTCGTTCAAATTGGTGTTTCTTTCAATCACATTGTCGGCGCCAATTGAATAAACCTGATCGACTTTTGAAGCACCGCAAATGGCTGTTACCTTAGCACCACGTAGCTTCGCTAATTGCACTGCAGCTGAGCCAACCCCGCCAGATGCGCCTGTTATCAAAACATGGTCATTGTTAGTCACACTAGAGCGAAGGAGCATGTTTTCAGATGTACCATAGGCACATGGAATTGTAGCCAGCTCCTCATCTGACCAATCACATTCTATTGAAAAAACTTCAGAGGCTGGCACTTTCACATATTGCGCGAATGCACCATCAAAATCAGATGCCATCCAAATGTTGTCCATTTTTTCGTATCCGTCTGGCCGCATACAAGCACGAACCAAAACTCTAGAACCCAAAAGCGGTTTGTCTGAAGGCGAACCTACGGCAACCACTCTTCCGCAGCAATCAGTACCTTGAATGATTGGAAACGGAGTGGGCTTATTCCAGCCACCATCGGCTTTTTGCTCATCACTTTGTTCTTGTTCTTCAGCAAAATTATCAGTGCTCTGTGTAACGCTTGAAGAATACCAACCAAGACGGGTATTTATCTCTGTATTATTTATGCCCGCGGCTAGCACCTGCAGTAACACCTCTCCTTCGCCTATCACGGGCAGAGCAACCGCGCGGTAGTCAAGCTTGTCGTAACCACCATTTCCGGTGGTCACTACCGCCATCATGGTATTAGCGTTATCTATGTTGTTATATCGGCCTGCAGTCATTTTATTCTCGATCATGCGTTAGGGCTTAAACTTTGCTGTCTTTAATGCTCGTTCTAATCTCATAGTTATTAGTTTGTTAGACCATAAGCAAAGTATAAATCAGAAGTTATAAAATCGTCGGTTGTTTTTAAATTTGAGCCTGTTGTAGCAGCCACCAATACTTAGTGGGAGTCTCTTATATTTGGCTACTTTTAAATGGCAGGGGCAGCAGGGTTCGAACCCGCGATACATAAGGGAGTGGCATATACAAGTGGAGCCGATTCTACATCATCAACGTAGCAACCAAAACTCTTCAACTTGACATTCAAAGAATAATGCAAGTCCTTTTATTTTCTTTCCATCACCGTCAATTATCGAAAAATGCACATCATACTTATTTAGGTGAGATTGGTATTTTCGCTCAATTATGATATCAGTAATATCATTAGCTTGATGAATATCAAATTTTAACCATCTATTATTTGACTGATTTATTTCACGCTTAAAAATTTCATCAAGAACTTTACTCACCTCATAATCATGCATGTCTTCACAAGCTGTAATTGATGTTTGTGTGTAAAATCTTAGAACAAATAGAGCTATCAGAAGTATAATTATTATTATCCAATAGTTTATAATGCGCGCAAAATAATTATAAACACCATTTACTTTAAGCCACATATCCGCACCCAATACATGTAGCGCCAGAGCGGCACAAAGTTGTCGGTTGTTTTTAAATTTATGCCCATTCTAGTATACACCAACACTTAGTTGGAGTCTCTTATATTTAGCTATTTTTAAATGGCAGGGGCAGCAGGGTTCGAACCCGCGACCTACGGTTTTGGAGACCGTCGCTCTACCAACTGAGCTATACCCCTACAAACGCGAAACGCGTATAAAGAGCCACTAAAGGCTGGCGCTTGATAGCGTTAAAGCGGGGTCAATTGCAAGTGATTTAGTGTTCTTTGTTTGAAAATTTTATCAATAGGATTAATGCCCAACCACAAAGTACTATTTCAACTAAATTGGTGATGCATTGATATCTGCTGTTAAAGGTCCTAACCGCCTCTTATTGCTTTAGCCATTTTCACAGAATCGCCATGAGTTGATAGATAAATGACAATCTCAGTAGAATATTCAATGATCGCACTCACGCTTTTGGTCAAAAGATTTCGTGATGCAATATTGCCTTGCGCATGCTCGAGATGCGATAGCTCTTCTTCTTTAATCGAGTTAATTAAATTATAGAGCTCATCATCTATGCCATCTAAAAAGCTTAGTTGATCTTCTAAGTGCTGGTGTACGGTTTCCTCTACGGCTTCTGTGCAAATCCAAACCATATTTTTGCCAAGCAATGCTGTAATAAAACCAAGCATCCAGCCCCCTATTCCCCATAGCCATAGCGCACGACACGGCCTTGCCTCTCGCGATTTCATAGCGCCTTTAAACAAATCGCGGTGCTGTATTTCGTGCTCTAAGGTTTCTTGAAGGAAAGGAACAATTGTGGGATGCAGAAATCTACAAATAATAATTTGCGCTTGGTAGATTTTAATCGCACCAACCTCGCCTGCATGATTGACCTACAATATTCTACTTATTGTTTTTTTAGTTGCTGGTTTCATAGACAAAACCTAGCATGAATTTGAATAAAAAAAAGGCGACCATTTGGCCGCCTTTTAAAATACTAAAATTTTGAGTTGTGGGTCAATATCTGACCCACATCACCTTACTCGATGATTTCAGCAACGATGCCAGCACCCCATGCGCTACGCGCATTCTTTTTTGAGTCGTTGGTGCTTGGCCTTGTCTTTGCAAAGTGGGTCAATATCTGACCCACATCACCTTACTCGATGATTTCAGCAACGATGCCAGCACCAACGGTACGGCCACCTTCGCGGATAGCAAAGCGCAGACGATCTTCCATAGCAATTGGAACGATCAGCTCAACTGTCATCTCAACATTATCGCCAGGCATAACCATTTCT
>JBGCEA010000224.1:0-6539 GCA_045105915.1 Nitratireductor sp. | reverse complement strand
CATATTGGTCTTGGCCAAGCAACGGGCGGTCTAGATGTGCGCCGTTTCACGCTACAAGAAATCACTTTCATTGGCTCTTACGCTTATACGGCTCAAGATTTCAAAGATACTGCGCAAGCCATGTTTGACGGCAAATTGGGCGCGCTAGATTGGTATGAAACCAGAGCGCTGAGCGAAGGCGAGAAAGCTTTTAATGATATTAAAGATGGCAGTGTAGCTGCTGCCAAAATTGTATTAAAGCCATAATCTAATTTAATCACATATCGGCGTCTAAAATGAGCAAAACACTTAACCTAAATGAAGCAACCGCTTTGGTTGAAAGCATATTTGTAAAACACGGTGTTTTGCAAAAAGATGCAAAAGCAGTTGCAGATGCGCTGGTCAATGCTCAAGCGAATGGTCAAAATGGTCATGGCTTTTCAAGAATACAATCTTATTTAGCGCAAGTTAAAACAGGCAAAGTTAATGCCACGCCCAATCTTACGCACTCTAAAAGCAAGCCAACCTTTATTCAAATAAATGCCGATGGTGGCTTTGCTTATTCGGCGCTACTGCTTGCTACAGACTTGCTGGCAGAAACCGCTTCTGAATATGGCATGGCGGCAGCATCTTTATACAACTCGCATCACTGCGGTTCGCTTGGTCAAACCTTAGAGCGTTTATCAAGCAATGGCTTTATTGGCATAATGGTGAGCAATGGCGCAAAAGCCATGGCACCATGGGGTGGAGATAAGCCTATTTTTGGCACAAACCCAATCGCGTTTTCTGTGCCGCGCTCGCCTCAACCCTTAACCATCG
Source organism: Nitratireductor sp. (assembly GCA_045105915.1). GTDB lineage: Bacteria > Pseudomonadota > Alphaproteobacteria > Rhizobiales > Rhizobiaceae > Salaquimonas. Next base: position 5,741 of record JBGCEA010000224.1, on the reverse strand, counting down.
ATATGTCGCTTTCAAAAGTTGCCAGAGGCAATTTATTGGCCGCGCGAAATAACGACAAAGCAATACCCCAAGGTTGGGCACTAGACAGCAAGGGCAACCCAACAACCGACCCTAATGAGGGCATTAACGGCACAATGATTCCAGCAGGCGATGCTAAAGGCGCATCTTTGGCATTGATGGTTGAGATTTTATCAAGCGCGCTAACTGGCTCTAACTTTAGCTATGAATGCGATTCAATGTTTGAGGGCGAGGGGCCAAGACCACATTTGGGTCAGTTTATAATTGCGATTGATGCCAGCGCTGGTGCGAACAATTTCTCAGAGCGTTTAGAAGAATTGTTATTAGAAATTACGAATCAAGAAGGCGCGCGCTTACCAGGACAACGTGCAAAAACGGCCTACAAAAAAGCTCAAGAACATGGAATTGAAATTTCTGATGAGCTTTTTGATCAATTGCAAAGCTATCTCTAAACGCACTCTATCATTTCATACACTATTCAATCGATTAATTTTGGCATTACCCAAAAAGCATGCCAGTTAGCACTTTTATAGTTTTTTTTCTTCGCTTATGTTTGCCTCAAATGCACCTTGCAAAGTGTTGTCTTCAACGCATGAAGCCGTTTTGCATGTTTAGGGGAGGCTTGCTTGTCGCAATCACAAAAGACTTTTAGCTCAATTCTTATTGAACAAAATACATCTCATGCATTATTTGAGTTGTTAGAAGCCATTACCAATGCCAGTTTGCAAATAGCAGATTTGCTAAAAGTTGGCGCAGTAGAAGATGTTTTGGGAAGCGCCGAAAGCGACAATGTGCAAGGCGAAGTACAAAAGAAATTAGACATCATTTCTAACGATATTTTTGTTGAACATTGCTCAAAGCTAAAAGGCGTTGCAGCGCTTGTGTCTGAAGAAGTAGAAGATGTTTACTGGCTTAAAAAAAATCCTAGCCCGCAAGATCTCATTGTCTATTTCGATCCATTGGATGGCTCTTCAAATGTCGATGTCAATTTGTCAGTGGGTTCTATCTTCTCAATTACAAAAGTCGGCAATGCTTATAACGAAAAAGATCAAAACTCAATTTTGCATAAAGGCACAAACCAAATTTGTGCGGGCTATGTAGTTTATGGACCATCGACTTCTCTGGTGCTAACACTTGGCAAAGGCGTGAATGGATATACATATGATCCAAAATCAAATGGCTTTGTTTTAACGCACGAAAACATGCGTGTTCCAAATGAAACAAATGAGTACGCAATAAATACATCTCGATATCAATATTGGCATGCACCCATAAAACGCTACATTGATGAATGTGTCGAAGGCGAAAAGGGAGCGCGCGACAAAAAGTTCAATATGCGTTGGACAGCCTCTATGGTTGCAGACGTGCATAGAATATTAGTGCGTGGTGGTATTTTTATGTATCCAATGGATACAGCAAACGCAAAAACAGGCGGCAAGCTGCGCTTAATGTATGAAGCAAACCCCATGTCGTTTTTAATAGAGCAGGCAGGTGGCGCGGCCTCTACTGGCTTTCAGCGCATCTTAGAAGTGGAACCAAATTCGCCTCATCAACGTGTGTCTGTTTTGCTTGGCTCAAAGACAGAAATTGATCTTATCGATGAATATCACAACGTTGCTAGTTAAAAGAAATGCTTGCGTAAAAACAAATCGTTTCAAAGACATAAATGATGAAATAAATAAAATCAGAAGTGATTTACTTAACCACTTTTCAGGGTATTGTAGTTAAAGCTTATTCAAATGATTTTATTTGGAAACTTTGATGAATATTAAATGCGTTGCAACCACACCCTTTGAAGATCAAAAACCCGGCACTTCTGGACTGCGTAAAAAAACACGCGTTTTTATGCAAACGAATTATCTAGAAAATTTCGTGCAATCAGTTTTTGATGGCATAAATGGCGCTAAAGACAAAACTTTTGTTGTTGGTGGTGATGGACGTTATTTAAATCGCGAAGCCACGCAAACGATCATAAAAATTGCAGCCGCTAATGGCGCTAAAAAAGTAATTGTTGGTCAAGACGCGCTTTTATCGACACCTGCTGTTTCTCACATAATTCGTTTGAACAAAACTGACGGTGGCCTCATTCTATCTGCCAGCCATAACCCAGGCGGCATAGATGAAGACTTTGGCATTAAATTTAATATGGAAAATGGTGGGCCAGCCAATGAAGCATTAACCGATGCTTTTTTTGAAAACACACTCAAAATAAAAGAATACAAAATTCTAGATAGCCCAGATATTGATCTTACCCAAATTGGCTCGCAAACCTTGGGCGCTATGCAAGTAGAGGTGATTGATAGCGTTGCAGACTATAAAGCACTTATGCAATCTTTGTTTGATTTTGAAAAAATTAAAGCGCTGTTTGCAAGTGGTTTTACAATGCGCTTTGATGCCATGCACGCCATTACTGGGCCTTATGCAACAGCCATCTTAGAAGACGCCTTAGGCGCGCCAAAAGGCACAGTTCAAAACGGAACGCCATTACCTGATTTTGGAAAAGGGCACCCAGACCCAAACCCAGTATGGGCAAAACCTTTGGTCGATTTAATGTTTAGCAAAGATGCGCCAAACTTTGGCGCTGCCTCAGATGGCGATGGCGATCGCAATATGATTGTTGGTAAAGACATTTATGTCACCCCATCAGACAGTTTGGCTGTTTTGGCGGCTAATGCACATTTAGCGCCTGCATATAAAGAGGGCCTTTATGGTATTGCGCGTTCTATGCCCACAAGCAGCGCATGCGATTATGTGGCAAGCGCTAAGGGCTTACAAAGCTATGAAACCCCAACGGGTTGGAAGTTTTTTGGTAATCTATTAGATGCACAAAAAGTGAGCATTTGCGGAGAAGAAAGCGCCGGCACAGGCTCAAACCATGTGCGCGAAAAAGATGGCCTTTGGGCAGTGCTACTATGGCTGAATATTTTGGCAGAGCGCAAGCAAAGCGCGCTTGAAATCATGCAAGACCATTGGCAAACTTATGGCAGAAACTATTATTCGCGTCACGACTTTGAAGCGATTGAAACCAAAACAGCAAATGATTTGATGAGTAATCTAAAATCAAAATTAGGCACGCTTAAAGGCGCTAAATTTGGCGAAGAAGTGGTGAGCGAAGCAGACGAGTTTTCTTACCTTGATCCAGTAGATAAATCGCTCAGCGAAAATCAGGGCATTCGAGTACATTTTCAAAATGGAGGTCGCTTTGTGGTTCGTCTTTCTGGCACAGGAACACAAGGCGCTACTTTGCGTCTATATTTAGAACAATATGTAGATAAAAAAGCGGATCATCAGCAAGATCCTCAAATTGCTCTAAGCGCTATAAAAGCCGCAAGTGAGCAAATAATTGAAATTGAAAAATTCACCAATCGACGAGCGCCAGACGTTATCACTTAGGCCAATTATGCAGATGAAAATCCAACTAAGACATGCTACTAAAAGTTTCTTAGTATAGCATTCAACTGGTTGAGACATGAATTGGGACGACGCAAAATATTTTTTAGCAGTAGCACGCTCTGGCCAAATGTTGGCAGCGGCTAACCGTCTTGGTGTGAGCCAAGCAAAGCTTAGCCGCCGTCTTGCTTCTTTAGAGCAATCAATGGGCACGAAGTTGGTGCTTCGCAGTACCTCTGGTTGCGAGCTAACCCCCCAAGGCATTGCCATGATGGAAGTGGCAGAAAAAATTGAGTTCGAATTACAAGAAGTTAGAACCAGCATAAAAGAACCAGAGCGTGAAGTCTCTGGTACTGTTAGAATTGGTACGCCAGATGGATTTGGCCTTGGTTTTCTTGCACCTAAAATTGTAGAACTTACAAACTTATATCCAAATTTACGCGTGCAGTTAGTGCCAGTGCCAAGAAGTTTTTCTTTGTCTCAAAGAGAAGCTGATATTGCCATAATGGTAGATAGACCAAGCAAAGGGCGCTTATATGCCAGAAAGCTCACAGACTATACGCTGGGTCTATATGCGTCTAAATCATATTTAGAAAATTTTGGATCGCCCGATGATGGTAGTGATTTAAAAAACCACAAGCTGGTTGGCTATGTGGAAGATCTTATCTTTTCACCAGTGTTGAATTACACGAGACATTTTTCAAACACATGGGATGCTTCACTTGAAGTTTCTAGCGCAGTTGGTCAATTTGAAGCCGTAAAAGCAGGTGCTGGCATTGGCATTTTGCACCGCTTTATGGCGCGCCAAGATGCAGACCTTGTGATGATCTTGCCGCATCTAAATATCGAGCGTTCTTATTGGACAGTGCTGCACGAAAACATGAAAAATGTTAGAAGGGTGCGCGTAGTTGCAGATTTTCTGGAAGCGATTGTTCGCAAAAATCAGCATCACTTTTAAAGCAATACTTAGTCTTTTTTCAAAAACTCAACAGGCCCGCCATCTTGTTCCCAAGTCGCAAATCCTTCTTTTAGGTGTGCAACTTCAAAGCCCATATCTTGTAAGGTTGCAGCAGTAAGCGCAGAGCGCCATCCAGCCGCGCAGTGCAACACAAACTTTTTATCTTCTGCAAAAATCTCTTTAAAATATGGGCTTTCAGGATCAACCCAAAATTCGATCATGCCACGCGGCATGTGCATGCTGCCAGGAATAAATCCCATACGCTCGCGCTCTCTTAGATCGCGTATATCAATGATCACAAGCTCTTCATTGCCAAGTTGAGAAATAAGATCAACGCTCTCAATCTCTTCAATGCGTGCTCTTGCATTTGCCACCATTTGTGAAGAATTGATTTTTAGCTTTTTCATTTTTCTCTTTCAAATAGATTTGAAATTTAACAGGTGTAAGCGCTTATTTAGCGCGCGCTTTTAAAACCTTATCTAAAGAGGGCATAGAGGCCAATAGCGTTTTTCCAGCTTCAGATTTTGGATTGTTAAATACCTCTTGCGTGTCACCTGTCTCGACAATTCTTCCCTCATGCATAATCAAGATTGTATCGGTAATAGCTTTAGCAACATGCAAATCATGCGTAATAAACAAATACGCAATCCCATAGCGTTCTTTAAGTTGCGTAAATAAATCGAGTGTTTGCGCCTGAATTGAAACATCTAGCGCGCTCACAGGCTCATCACAAATGATCAATTTTGGTTTGGTAATAATCGCCCTTGCTATGGCAATGCGCTGTCTTTGCCCACCAGAAAACTCATGCGGATATTTGTGCAAATCACTCTCTTGCAAGCCCACATCTTCAAGTGCCTCAATGGCCAGCTTTCGCTGCTCAATGGGCGCTGGTAGCGTATTTAATAAGCTCAAAGGCTCGCAAACCAATTTTTCAACTTTGTGGCGCGGATTAAACGAGCCAAAAGGGTCTTGAAAAATTGCAGACAAGTTGCGCCTAATGGGGCGCAGTTCTTTGTGGTTAAGTTTGCCAATCGATTGCCCCAAAAAAGTGATCTCGCCAGAGGTTGGCATATCCAAAGCCAATATCATGCGTGCGAGTGTAGATTTGCCACACCCTGACTGGCCAACAAGGGCACAAGACTGGCCTTGCATAATTTCAAAACTTACATCATCTACTGCGCGGTTTAATTCGGGTTTTGAAAAAAACCACTCGCGCTTGCCTTTATAATCGCGTGTTACATTTTTTAAGCTAACCAAAGGTTCTAAGGCTTCATTAGGCTTTGTCTTTTTGCGTTTAGGCACATGCGTAGAGGCTTTGATGAGCTGCTTTGTATAGGCTTGTTTTGGCCTTTGCATAACGCTTGCAACACTGCCA
>JBGCEA010000223.1:0-13368 GCA_045105915.1 Nitratireductor sp. | reverse complement strand
CTAGTACTCCCATTCCGCCAAGTGAACCTTTATGCCTAAAGCAAGCTAGAAGGCCAAGACCCACGGCCACTCCAAAAACAATAGTACCAATGATTGGATTGAGACTCTCGAATACGATTAAAAGAGGAAGGTATTCTGATAAGAGGGAAACGACGCTCACACAAAGTATGCTTTTCAAAGTGAACTCAAGACCAAGTCGCGTATAGGCAAAAATGTAAAATGGTATATTAACCAGAAAAAAAACTACGCCAAAGGACCACCCCATTGGGTAGGCTATGAGCAGAGCAATGCCTGCGGTTTGCCCTGTGACTAAACCGAGCTGAGTAAGAAAGACAAGTCCTACGGATGTTAGAAAACAGCCGATGGACAGTCCTTGAATATCCTCTAGGGGTGTATGAGCTACCGTGGTTGGGTCTATGTGAATTGAAGCTGCCATGATTGCAATCTACGCAGCACTGTTGCAAAATCAAGACGTGCTTTCATCTCAATTGCCCATTGTTTGATCATTTAGCAAATATTTTTAGGCAATAAAAACCAGCCACATGTTGCTATGCGCTAGTTAACTTATTTTACTCAAATTAGTGAGATAAGATTTATGATTTTTCAGCTAGCTTCTATATTTTTTTGACTGAATTTCTAACCATTAAGTTGGATTCAATTTTGATGCGTGTGATTCTTTTCTTAGGCGCAGTGGAAAGCCCACCGCACAATAAATTGGCTGCTGTTTCTGCAATACGTTGAGCTGGCATTCTAACGGTTGTTAAATTTGGCTCCATTTGAGACGAGCCTTTAAAATCGCCAATACCAATGATTGATATCTGCTCTGGAATTTTTATGTCGAGTGATTGGCAGGCGTAAACCGCGCCTTGTGCAATAACATCGTTCCCACAAATAATGGCCGTTGGTTTATCTTGCTTTAGCATGTTTATAATTGCTTGCTTGGCTTGGCCAATGTCATAGCGTGTTTCAATAAAGCGTTTTGAGGAAAGTTCTTTTGTGGTTGTGTTGAGCTTTGACAATACGCCGTTTAGTCGATCTTCGGCGCGATCATTCGCACCAGTTGGGGGAAAGACCAATGCGATGTCTTCGTGACCCATTTCTTGCAAGTGGTTTACGGCCTTTAAACCGGCCTCAAAATTGTCAGCACCAACGCAGGCAATGGGCGAATCTTTTCTATAGTTCCAAGCAGCGAGCACTGGCACACCCCTTGCGGCCAACATTTCTAGGGGCGCCTTTTCGTGTTCAACACCAATAAGTGCAACTCCATCTATGCGGCGCTCAAGAAGAGATTTTACAATACCAACTTCTAAGGCTGGGTTATAGCCATGGGCTGCAATTAGCATGGTTCTGTCATGCGCTAGTAAGCGTGATGAGAATGCTTGAATGAGTTCAGAAAAAATTGCGTTGTCTATGGTTGGAACAATTAAACCAATAGTGCCAGAAAAACCGTGATGCGCGCCACCTTCTAAACGTGCCTTATAGTAGCCAAGGTCTTTAGAGGCCTGTTCTATGAGTTTTCTTGTCTTGCCTTTGACAATTTCTGGCTCATTAAAAAAGCGCGAAACCGTTGCTGGCGATACACCAGCACGATTTGCCACCTCTACGATGCCTGGGGCGCCTTTTCTTGACCTTGCTCGCATATAATATCCATTGATTTTATTGTGTTATTTTCAATAAATGAAAACATTTGCATTTTTAATTTCATAGTTTAACTTTGAATGTGTAGCAAATTAATTTTTTATATTGCTCCAATTTTATATCCGATGGAGAAGTTTAAGAGTATGGAGTTTTTGGGTTATTTTGGAGGCGTGTTTGAGCCTTTATCTTTTGTACTCTTATTGGTTGGTACAATTGGCGGTTTGATTTTGGGTGCAACCCCTGGCCTGTCTCCTACTATGGCGGTGGCGCTTCTTATTCCATTTACATTTCATCTCAGTCCAACTCAGGGCCTTATATTATTAGGCGCGGCCTATACCTCTACAGTTGCAGGGGGCGCAGTAAGTGCGATCTTATTAAAAATACCGGGGGCTCCTGCAAATATTGCAACTGCGCTTGATGGTAATGAAATGGCAAAACGCGGCGAAGGTGCGCGTGCGTTACATTTATCATTTATATCATCTGGCATTGGCGGCATAATTGGTGTGCTATTGCTTATTTTCTTAACGCCAGTTCTTGCCCAGTGGGCGCTTAGCTTTGGGCCATCGCATTTGTTTTGGATTGCGATATTGGGCGTTACTGTTATTGGCTCGTTAGATTCTAAGAGTTTTGTAAAAGGGTTGCTGTCTGGCTGTATTGGTCTTTGGCTATCTCAAATTGGCTATGATGAAATTTTAGGTAATGAGCGCTTTATTTTCACAGATGCGCTTACTGGCGGTATTCATATTATTCCTGCGCTTATTGGTTTGTTTGCGGTTCCTCAAATTATGGAAATGCTAGCAAAGGGACGTAAGAAACTAACCATTGATGCTTTAGAAGTGCCCAAGCACCCTATCTCAAGTTCTATGAAAGAAGTGATGGGCTCTAAGCGTGCATTATCTATTGGTACAATTGTTGGTTCAATAATTGGGCTTATACCGGGGGTGGGCGGTCAAATTGCGGGCTTGGTCGCTTATGACCAAGCTCGTAATTTTTCGCCCCACAAAAAGAAATTTGGTACAGGCCATAGCGAAGGCGTAATTGCTGCAGAAAGCGCCAATAATGCTATGGTTGGTCCATCGCTCGTGCCGCTGCTGACTCTTTCTATTCCTGGTAGCCCAACAGCCGCTGTTTTATTGGGCGGCCTTCTAATTCATGGTATTTTCCCAGGGTCTGATATTTTTGACAATCACCCAGAGGTGATATGGACCTTTATTAACTCTATGTTGCTTGGCCAAATCTTGATGGTTGTGTTTGGAATATATACAGCCGCATGGGCTGCAAAAATTGCAAAAGTCCCTGTGCCTATTATGGCAGCTGCCGTAACTGTGCTCGCTTTGTTTGGTTCATATTCTGTGCAGCAGAGTATGGGCGATGTACATATCATGCTTGTTCTTGGCCTTGGCATGTGGGTGCTAGAAAAATTTGGTTTTTCTGCAGCGCCTCTTGTTCTTGGTTTAATACTTGGCCCAATTGCTGCCGACTATTTTGTGAATGGTTCAATGATAGCAGCCGCTCAAGACGGCCCTTGGGTTTATTTCTTCCAAGGTGGACTAAACATGGTTCTTATCGCTTTGGTGGCTGCGTCTATAGCGTATTCCTTTTGGACAAATATGCTCAAAGCAACTTTGCAAAAAAATAACATTGCAGAAGAGGCTGGTGAATAATGACACAGCAACGGCTTCAACATATTATTCCTGGCGGATTAATTTTAGCACTGGCTTTGTTGGTGGCTTGGCTTAGCTTTACGCAAGAGCCTGCAGATAGCTTCTTATTTCCGCGTATAATTTCTATTGTCTTTGTGTTTTTAGCCATATGGAACTTTTTGCGTGCTGTATTGGGCTATGCAAAAGTGGGACGAGGAATTTCATTAGAAACAGCGAAAAACGTTTTGCCCGGCGTAGTGCTGATTCTTATTTACACCTTTTGGGCAGCCAAAGGGTTGGGCTTTTATACAGCTTCAACGCTTGCATTTTTTGTTCTTTATACACTCTACGATAGCGCTCCTTTGAGTAGCTTAAAAGATTGGGTGAAGAGAGCAATTGTAACAGTCTCATTCATGCTTGTTATGTATGGGCTATTTTTTATGCTGCTTCAGGTGCAAACACCACGCGGCATAAATTTTTAACGTTTTCAATGGGAGGAAAACAAATGAAGAAGTTAATGAAAACTATTATGATTGCAGCGGCAGCAACTACGCTTTCGTCTATGGCAATAGCGCAAGAATTTCCTGAGCGTCCAATTGGTTTAGCCGTTTCTTATGGCGCTGGTGGTGCAACAGATTTCCAAGCGCGTATCGTGACTATGGTTGCCGGTAATGAAGATTTGTTGGGTCAACCAATGTATATCTTAAATAAACCAGGCGCTGGTGGTCGTAAGGGCTGGAACTGGTTTGCAACTGAAGCAGATGCAGATGGCTATACATTGTCTGCTTATAACATTCCTCACTTTATTGCTCAGTCTATTAAAGGCGGCGTGAAATATTCTGCAGATTCATTTGAGCCAATTGCAAACTGGGGTGCTGACCCTGCTGTTTTGGTTGTTGGTAAAGACAGCAAATTTAACAAAATGGAAGACGTAATTGCCTTTGCTAAAGAAAACCCAGGCAAGGTTACTACTTCTGGTGCTGGTCTTTTTGTTGGGCACCATATTGCAGCGCTTCAAATTGAAAAAGCTTGCGAATGTAAAATTGCCTATATCCCAACAAAGGGTGGCGGCGCGGCTGCAATGAAAGCGGTTATTGCTGGTGAAGTAATGGCTGGTGTGAACAATTTGTCAGATGCGTTTCGTGCGCAACAAGCTGGTAATGTGAAAATTCTTGGCGTTGCAGATTTAGAGCGCAATTCATTTTTACCAGATGTTCCAACTTTAAAAGAAGCTGGTCTTGATGTTGATAATTCATCAGTAAACTTTCGTGGTATTATGGCTAAAAAGGGCACACCACAAGCTGTGATTGATGCTCTTGCGGCAAAAGTACCTGAAATGTTTAAGCATTCACGTGTTGCATCACGCATGAAAGCGGGTGGTTCACCAATGCACATTATGTCACGTGACGAAGTAAAAGCCATGTGGGCTAAACGCGAAGAAACTCTTAAAGAGTTGCTTGCAGGCCTATAGGGCAAACTAACTTTGACCAAAGGCGCGCTTTGTGCCTTTGGTTTTAATTCCATTTTATAGAAAGCTAAAACAATGAATGCCTTGGATGAACTTGCAAATGTAGAATCGATCGTTGCAAGTGCGCGCAAAGCACAATCAGACTTTGAAAAAAATGGATCGCAGGAGCGTTATGATATAGCGGCTAATGCTGCGGCTTGGGCTATTATGGAGCCCGCACGAAATAAAGAACTTGCTGAAATGGCTGTGCAGACAACTGGCCTTGGCAATGTTGAAGATAAAATAATTAAAAACCACCGCAAAACTCTAGGCTTGATGCGAGATATTGGTGCAGCCAAAACCTATGGTGTTGTTAGCCAAGATAGCGCGACTGGTATTACAGAAATTGCACGCCCTATTGGGGTTGTGGGCGCGGTTGTGCCTTCTACCAATCCTGCGGCAACGCCTGCGAACAATATTATCAATGCCTTAAAATGCGGCAATGCAATTGTACTCTCGCCCTCTCCAAAAGGGGTTAAATGTTGTGAGCAATTAATTGCTTATATTCATGCTGAGTTTGATAAAATTGGAGAAGATAAAAATCTTGTTCAAATGGTGCCAGCGCCCGGCTCGAAAGAAAAAACACAACGCCTTTTAGAAATTACAGATCTTGTTGTTGTTACGGGTTCACAAAATAATGTTAAGCGCGCTTACACTTGTGGCACACCTGCAGTTGCAGTTGGTGCTGGTAATGTAAGTGTTATTATTGATGAAAGCGCAGACCTGAAAGCAGCTGCAGAAAAAATTGCAGCATCAAAAACATTTGATAATGCCACATCTTGTTCTTCAGAAAATTCTATTGTTGTTGTTGAAGAAATATTTGATGCTTTTATGAAAGCGCTACATGCAGCGGGTGGTAGATATACAAATGATGACGTTGAAATTGTTGCAAAGCTTTGGCCCGATGGTCACTTGAATAAGCATGTAATTGCGCAAGATGCCGATAAAATGATGGCAGCTTTAGACTTGCAAAATATTGAAAGCGAAGGCGCTGAATTTATAGCAGTTGAAACGAAAGGTATTGGCCCATCTCATCCGCTTTCAGGCGAAAAACTAAGTCGAGTTTTGGCTGTTTATCGTGCCACTGATTTTGATCATGCGGTGCAAATTACATCTCAAATACAATTGCATCAAGGCGCTGGTCATTCTGTTGGTTTGCACACGCAACTAAAAGAACGCGCTGAAATTTTGGCAAGCAATATTCCTACTTGCAGAGTGATTGTAAATCAGGCGCATTGTTTTGCGACTGGCGGCGCTTTTAATAATGGCATGCCATTTTCATTGTCTATGGGGTGTGGTTCATGGGGCGGTAATTCGATTGATGATAATTTGCATTGGAAGCACTTCATGCAAACAACAAAAATCATTCATGAAATACCTGCACAAGAACCAAAGGTAGAAGATATCTTTTCTAACTATTGGGCAAAGGTCGGCAAATAATGTTGGCACAAAACTCACCGCCCAAGGGCACAGTTAGAGATTGGCTAGATGAGCGTGCAAAAACTGACGCTTTAGCCTTTATTTTTCCTGATGGTGAAGCTGATTTAACTTGGAATGAGTTAAAGCACTATGCATCAAGCATAGCCGCTGATTTAACAAAGCGCGGCATTAAAAAAGGCGAGAGCGTTGCTATTGTTCAGCCTAATTGTCGTAATGGTGTGTTGGCAGTTTATGGTGTTTTATATGGTGGCTTTCGCGCAACCATGATTAATCTTGTTGCTGGGCATGATGCTATCTCTTACGCGCTAGAACATTGCGAGGCTAAGGTTGCTTTTGTTCATGAAGATGCCATTGAATTATTTGATGCGGCGCGATCACAAAATTTAGAGCGCATTGAGCTAAATTTGAATGCTGAAACCACACCCTTGCATGATTTAAGTGCAGAGGATGACGCGCTCTTAATGTATACATCTGGCACAACTGGTCAGCCTAAGGGCGTGGTGCATAATCATTCAAGTTTGCTAGCAGGTGGTTGGACCACATCTGTTGCACACGAATTGAGTGAGCAAGATTGTGGCTTTTGTGTTTTGCCGATTTATCACATTAATGGGCTTTGTGTTACCCTTATGGGGGCATTGGTATCTGGTGGTTCCATATCGATGTGTTTAAAGTTTTCAGCAAGTCGGTTTTGGCACAATGCAGATAAAACTAATGTTACTTGGTTTTCTGTTGTACCAACCATTGTTAGCCATTTGTTGCATGGAGAAAATGAACCAAATTTAGAGACCAAAGAACGCATTCGTTTTGGTAGGTCTGCATCTTCTGCACTAGCACCAGATGTGCAATCGGCTTTTGAAAAAAGATTTGAAATCCCAATTGTTGAGACAATGGGTTTAACAGAAACGGCTGCGCAAATTTTATCAAATCCTTTGCCGCCTGCTATTCGAAAAATTGGATCGCCTGGTATTGCGTTTGGCAATGAAGTCGCAATTTTTAATACTAGCTTTGAGATGTGCGAACCAAATGTTGAGGGTGAGATTGTGGTTAAAGGCCCCAATCTCATGAAAGAATATTTGAAAAACCCGCAAGCGACTAATGATAGCTTTTTTGGGGACTGGCTTCGCACAGGTGATTTGGGTCGCATGGATGAAGATGGGTATATTTTTGTCACAGGCCGCTTGAAAGAACTCATTATTAAGGGCGGAGAAAATATAGCACCACGCGAAATTGATGAGGCATTATATTCGCATCCAGATGTTGTAGAAGCTGCTGCATTTTCTGTTGTGTGTTCGCGCTATGGCGAGAGTGTAGAAGCGGCTGTTCGTTTGAGCGAAGGTTCAAAAATTGATGCAGAATTATTGCAAGAGATTTGCCTGCAAAAACTAGGCAGTTTTAAGCGCCCTGATAAAGTGCACATTATGGGTGAATTACCTAAGGGGCCATCTGGCAAAATTCAGCGCGCAAAAATTAGCTCGCTCATTTAGCAAATATTTTTAGGCAATAAAAAACCAGCCACATGTTGCCATGGGCTGGTTAAATTATTTAACTCTAATTAGTGAGATAAGATTTGTGATAAGAACAGTTTTGTTCTGTCATTCTTTGGTTTGTTAAAGAACGCCTCTGGCTCATTGATTTCAACAATTTCACCTTGGTCCATAAATACAACTCTATCTGCCACTTTACGTGCAAAGCCCATTTCGTGTGTTACCACAACCATTGTCATGCCTGTTTCAGCTAGATCAATCATTGTGTCTAGAACCTCAGAAATCATTTCTGGATCGAGTGCAGATGTTGGTTCATCAAACAACATGATTTTTGGGTTCATGCAAAGTGATCTAGCAATGGCAACACGTTGTTGTTGGCCGCCTGAAAGTTGACCTGGGAATTTGAGAGCTTGGTCTGGAATTTTTACACGCTCTAAATATTCCATAGCCACTTTTTCTGCTTCAGCTTTTGGAGTTTTGCGAACCCAAATTGGTGCAAGAGTACAGTTTTCTAAAACTGTTAAGTGCGGAAATAAGTTAAAGTGTTGGAATACCATGCCAACTTCGCGGCGTACTTCATCGATCTTTTTAGTATCGTTTGTAAGGTGTGTGCCATCTACGATGATTTTACCTTGTTGGTGTTCTTCTAAACGGTTGATGCAGCGAATCATTGTTGATTTACCAGAACCAGAAGGACCGCACACCACAATGCGTTCGCCTTTTCTTACCGTTAAATCGATGTCACGTAATACGTGAAAATCGCCATACCATTTGTTTAGTTTTTGAAGCTCAACCGCTGATTCGCCGGTTAATTGACGCTTGGTGGTTTTTTTAGCTTTTGTCGTTTTTTTAGTAGCTGCTTTTGCCATTTTATTTGTCCGTCAGTTATCGGTTACGATTAATGTTCATTATCAAGTTTACGTTCTAGGCCGCGACTGTAAACAGACATTGCATAGGTAAACATGAAGAAGATTAGGGCAGCGAATACAAAGCCAGTTGTATCTGCAACACCGCGCCACTCTAATGAGTTGGCTGTATTTTTTGCCATATCCAAAAGATCTAATAGACCAATGATATAAACCAATGAGGTATCTTTGAATAATGAGATGAATGTTCCAACAATGGCTGGAATAGATATCTTTAGTGCTTGAGGTAAAATGATGAAGATTGTTTTCTTCCAATACCCTAGTCCTAGTGCATCTGCTGCCTCGCCTTGGCCTTTTGGTAGAGCTGACAAACCGCCACGAATTGCTTCAGCTGTATAAGCAGACTGGAACAATGTGATAGCGATAAGCGCTCTTACAACTTTGTCAAAATCTACACCTGATGGGAAGAATAATGGCAAAATGTTTGATGCCATGAACAAAACTGTAATAAGCGGTGCGCCGCGCCAAAATTCAATGAAGACCACTGAAATGGCTTTAAACACTGGCAGGTCTGACTGACGACCAAGCGCCATGAGAATGCCGAGCGGTAGGGCTGCAATAATACCCGTTACTGCCAATACTAGAGTTAGCATTAAGCCACCCCATTGACTTGTTGGTGCAATTTTTAAGCCAAGCCATGAGCCATGCAAAAATGCGAAGGCAAAGAATGGGAAGACAAAAAGTGCAATACCAGCAACCCAGCCTTTGTAAGGCGTTTTTGGCATTACTAGCCATGCAATGATAATTGCAAAGACTATGAATACTAGAATTGGACGCCAAATCTCGGGTTTGTTTTGACCATAAAATGGACCGAACAAAATTTGCTCTGCTCTAACACGCACATATGTCCAGCAAGCACCGCTTACTTGTTCGCATAGGTGTCTGTCGCCATAGCCCCAGCTTGCATCAAAAAAGAACCAGTTCAAAAGACCAGGCACAGTTAGATACAATACATAAGCACTGATGAGTGTAAGAATGGTGTTGAAAGGACTTGAGAAAAGGTTCTCTCTTGCCCAGCCAACAATACCACTATTGTTTAAGGGTGCCTTGCGTGAAGGTTGAAATTCGAAATTTCCTGGTACGAGTTTATACATTTTAGCGCCCCACCAATTGAGTGCGCGAATTGTAGTAGTTCGATGCGCCTGAAATAATTAATGATAAGGTTTGATACACTGCGAATGTCATGCCTATGATAATGAGCGCTTGTCCTGTTTGGTTGAGCGCAATGCCCGCCCAAATGTTCACAATTTCCTCATAAGAAATAGCCACTGCAAGCGACGAGTTTTTGGTTAAGTTCAAAAACTGCGAAATGGTTGGTGGAATGATAACGCGCATTGCTTGAGGGATAACCACCAAGTTTAATGTTTGTTTGCGCGGCAAGCCCAAAGCTGAAGATGCTTCTGTTTGGCCCTTGTTTACTGATTGAATGCCGGCTCGCACATTTTCAGCGATGAATGCCGATGTGTAAGTTGTAAGAGCAAACCATAGCGCAAACAATGGCAGTGGAAACTCTATGCCACCTGAAAGGTTGAAGCGACCAAGTTTTGGAAATTCAAGGCCAATGCCAGCTATCAAACTGCCGAGTAGTGTTGCAGCTAATAAAATTGCTAGGCTAGTTAGGAAAAGAGGAAAGGTTTGGCCTGTTTGATTTTGGCGCTGTTTCGCCCATTTTCTCATATATATTATGCCTGCAATCGCAATTGCTAAGACTGCGAATAAAATCATAAACCCATTTGGGTTTTCTGAGATCATTTTAGGCAGATAAAAGCCACGGTTATTTAGGTAAACCGATTCTCCAAATTTTATAGAGTCTTTAACCGCTGGCATACTTGGCAAGAAAATAGCGAAGTTCCAGAATAGTATTTGTAGCAGTAATGGAATGTTACGAAGAATTTCGATGTAAACAAGTGCGATGCGCGAAACAATCCAGTTTGGCGATAGGCGCATAATACCTACAATGAAGCCTAAAATGGTTGCAGCGATAATACCTAAGATACTTACGAAAATAGTATTTTGAATACCAATGAAAAAGACTTTCCAATAGGTACTCTCACCCAATTTAAAATCTAAAAATGGGGAATAACCAATTTGGAAAGGAGCTACTTGATCAAGAAAACCGAAACCGGTTGGCTTGTTAGCGCGCTCTAAATTCTCAACTGTGTTTAAGTATAGCCAGTAAAAGAAACCAAGAATAATGGCTGCGATCAGTATTTGCATAAAGACAGCTATTATTTTTGGGTTACGGTGAAACGGCACAGAATCGTACTTCGCCACGTCGTCAACATCCTTATTATAAGTTAAAAAAAGGGCTCAGCGCGAAGCTGAGCCCAATTAATTATTAGCGAATTGGTGGTGAGTACAATAGACCGCCACGTGTCCACAGATCGTTCACGCTACCTGCGCGAGCAATGCCTAGTGGAGCAACTGTGCGCTCATAAACTTCACCATAGTTACCAACCTGCTTGATGATGTTGTAAGCCCAATCTGGGTTTAGGCCAAGCAGTTCGCCCATGTTGCTTTCTGTACCTAGGAAACGCTTGATTCCTGGGTTTGTAGAAGAAGCTTTCATGCTATCAACATTTGATGATGATAGGCCTAGCTCTTCACCGTTGATCAATGCGTGCATTGACCAAAGAACGACTTTATTCCACTGGTCATCACCTTGACGAACAACAGGGCCTAGAGGCTCTTTTGAAATCGTTTCAGGTAGAATTGTTGAACCAGCAGGATCTTTTAGTTCTGTGCGAAGTGCTGCAAGCTGTGACTTGTCTGAAGTAAGAGCGTCACATGCGCCGCCTTCATAACCTTCACGTGTTTGCTGTGATGTTTCATAACCAACTGGTGTGAATGAAATGCCATTCGCACGGAAGTAGTCAGCCATGTTTAGCTCTGTAGTTGTACCAGCTTGTACGCAGATTTTTGCGCCATCTAGTTCTAGAGCAGACTTAACACCAAGGTCGTTCTTAACCATGAAGCCTTGACCATCAATATAGTTGTAATATGTGAAATCCACACCTAGTGATGAATCACGAAGTAGTGTGTGTGTTGAGTTACGTGAAAGTACGTCAACTTCTGTTGAAGTTAGTGCTTCCCAACGCTCTTTAGCGTTTAGGTTACGGTATTCAACTTTTGTTGCGTCGCCAAGAACAGCAGCAGCTACCGCACGACAAACGTCAGCATCGATACCCTGCATTACACCAGCATCATCTGGTGATGAGAAACCTGGTAGACCACCAGATACACCACAGATAAGATTGCCACGTTCTTTAACTTTAGCAAGTGTGCCCGCTGCGTGTGATGCAGCATTTACAGCAACTGCGCTTGCGCCCATTAGTAGGCCAGCCGTTGCGATCTTCATTAATGTTTTCATAGTTTTTCGCTCCCTATTTAAAAACATTTCCCATAATAAAAGTAACAACACTTTTATTTTCAATCTAGACAACAACAGAAAAACTGCTGCCTGATCTAAATATGAAAAATAATAGAGAACAAAAGAATTGGCTTGTAAAGTAAAGTTTTTGGCTTGGTGGTTAATTTTGCATCATTTGAGTGCTATTCTTTTAGTCAATCGATTAGATTAATACTAATTTATCATTTATTGTTCGCCTTGAGCAGTTTGTTCAAAGTATTGAAGAAAGAAAACAAATGTCTATTAGGCCGGTTACTCAAATTTCTAAAGCAACGCCAACGCTAGAAGGTGCTGGTGTAAAGTTGCATCGAGCGTTTGGATTTCAAGATCCCACCCTATGCGATCCATTTTTATTGTTTGATGATTTTAGAAATGAAACGCCTGAAGATTTTGAAAAGGGTTTTCCTTGGCATCCCCATCGCGGCATTGAGACAATAACATATGTATTGTCTGGTTCGGTTTCGCATGGCGATTCGCTTGGTAATGAAGGCTTGCTAGAAGCTGGAGACATACAGTGGATGACTGCTGGCTCTGGAATTATGCATCAGGAGATGCCGCACGCGAATTTGAACGGCCAAATGCATGGTTTTCAATTGTGGGCGAATTTGCCTTCATCTGACAAAATGGTTGATCCTAGATATCAAGATGTGAAGTCAAAAGAGATACCCATTATTCAAGAAGATGATGGCACAGTTGTTAAAGTATTGTGCGGTTCTTTTTGGGGTAAGCTTGGTCCAGTAGATGGCATTGCGGCTGATCCAAGATATTTAGATATATATGTGCCACCTGGAAAACGTAAAACATTGCCAATTGATACTTATGCAAAAGCCTTTGCATATATTTTTGAAGGTTCTGGCAGTTTTAAAGATGCCTCGAAACCCTTTGGTGTATTGCTTGAAAAAGAAATTGGCGATGATGAAATTTTAATTCGAGACCAAACAGGCAATAGATCACTTGTTTTGTTTGGTAATGGCGATGAAATTACGGTGCAAGCTGGCGAGCATGGTATTCGCTTTTTATTGGTATCTGGCAAACCCATACAAGAGCCAGTTGCATGGCATGGGCCTATTGTTATGAATACAAGAGAAGAACTTCGCCAAGCAATGCGTGATTTAAATGCTGGTACATTTATAAAGCGAGATCATTAAACCAACTGAATGTATGATGAGATTGGTTTCATTCGTACTGTGTTTGGCGAAACGATATTAAAAATTTAGCTCAGACATTAAATCGAGTTTTGCCAACGGTCTTAGTATTTCACTTAGATCAGTCAGTGATTGGTTTACTAAGCCTGCCACAGTACGAATGAATCTGTGAATTT
>JBGCEA010000222.1:0-8367 GCA_045105915.1 Nitratireductor sp. | reverse complement strand
TGACTTTGAACAACCGTGGCCGCTTCCGATAATGGCAGTTGTGATGATACGCAGATCGACATATTGATCTTCATATTTGGTTTATGAATACGAATACTTTGCGCCTCCGGTACACGGCGCATCACTGCGCGCGCTGCAGATTGGGGTAGTATTGTCGCTCCCAAACCTTCGCCAATAGCATTTGAAAGAACTGCAATAGATTCGGTTTCTGCAATAGGGCGCGTTGTTAAATTTGAACGAGACAAAGTTATGTCTATGACCTGCCTAATTGTATGTATTTTACTTGGCAAAAACAAAGGTAATGCAATTGCCTCTTCAAGTGTTATTTCTGTTTTGTCTGCAAAAATAGTTGGGTCAGCTGATACTAAATGAAGTTCTTCTGTGCAGATGCGTGTGAACTCGACACTTGGTATTTTTCCAGGTTCAAAGATTAGGGCAACATCCATTTTACCTGTCATCACAAGTTCGCTCATGGTGCCACCGCCTACATTCTCATTAATATAGAGAACAATACCTGGATATTCTTTATTGATGATTTCAATAAGTTGCGCGGCAAGTAAAGATCCCAAGCCCAATGGCGCTAAACCAACACTCACAAGACCTGAAATTTCTTCAGAAGCAGATGAGATTTCGAGTTGGGTTTGGTCAAGTTGTTTTAGGATCAATTGGCAATGGCGATATAGAACTTTGCCAGCTTCTGTTGGTGTTACCCCGCGTTTAGATCGCAGTAGTAATGGTTTTCCAAAATGCGTTTCAAGCGCGACAATTTGTTGGCTTAGCGCTGGTTGAGCAATGTGCAATATGGCTGAAGCACGGGTGATGCTGCCAATGTCGACAATCTTTACAAATGCATTGAGTCGTCTGATATCCATGCGCACTCTTCTTTGCTTTGGTTGATAATTATTGCTCCAGCGAATGCGCTAAAGTCTTGCCTCGCTTATGTCAACAATATCATGCTTACATATACAAATGCAATTACGTCAGAAGAAAGTCGTCTTTTTCATGCGCGTTTCAACTCGCTAGGGTCAAGGGGTATTTACTGTCCAAAGTGGACTGTCTTTGTTATTGTCGGGTTTATTTGTAGCCTTGGCAGTGGGAGTGTTAACAAAATGAGGTATATGTAATGAATATTTTTAAATCAATGGTTCTAAGTGCTGCTACTGTTGTAGCGCTTTCAAGCACATCACTTGCAGAAACAAACTTGCGTCTATCAGACGTTCTTCCTGATGGTAACTTCCAAGTTGAAAATACTAAAGTATTCGCTGATGCGGTTAAAGCTGCAACAGATGGTGAAGTAACAATTTCTGTGAGCGCAGGTGGTTCTTTGGGCTTTAAAGGTCCAGATCAACTTGGCGCTGTTCGTGATGGTCTGGTTGATATGGCTGACATTAACATAAGTCAGCAAGTTGGTTTGAACCCACTATTTGGCGCCGAAGGTGTTCCATTCTTGGTTAGTTCAATGGAAGAGTTGAAAGCTTACCACGCATTCTTGCGTCCCGAGTTTGAAAAGCTTGCAGAAACTTATAACCAAAAAATTCTTTATATGGTGCCATCTCCAGCGCAATATGTTTACCTAAAAGTTGAAGTAAGCGACATTGATGGCTTTAAAGACATTCCAGTGCGCGGCGCTGATAAGAACACTGTTGATATCGTAACTGCTATTGGTATGGCTGGTGTTGTTATGCCATGGGGCGAATTGCTACCTGCTTTAGCATCTGGTCGTGTTGATGGTGTTGCTACATCTGCAACTTCTGGTGTTGATGGTAAGTTTTGGGAATTCCTAAAATACATCTACCCAACAAACCACACTTGGGGTTCTAACGCTGTTACGATTAATCTAGATACATGGAACAAGTTGTCTGCTGAAGATCGCGCTGCGATTGAAAAAGTTGCTGCTGATCTTGAGCCAAGCTTCTGGGATGTATCTAAAAAAGGCGATCTAGACAGTATCAAAACAATGTCAGAAAACGGCATGACTTTGGTTCCATTGTCTGATGAGTTAACAGCTGCTGTTAGAGCAAAAGCAGCTAGCGTTCAAAAAGCGTTCTTTGATCGTGTGCCAGCAGCGAAGCCTATCGCTGATGCTTATCGCGCGTCTAAGTAAGTTCGAGATATGAACGAAAAAGTCAACGGATCGTCTGAAGTATCAGAACCCGTCGGATTCCCTGCGGCCCTGCAAAGGGCCGCAGATACGGTTTCACTATTCGGCGCTTGGATTGCTGGATTTTGTATTGTTGGTCTTACACTTCTTGTACTGATCGATACTGCTCTTGCTGGGCTTAGTCGTATTATTCCATTTTTGCCAAACGGCACGCATATTGGTTGGGAATATAGTGCGTATCTTATGGGATCAGCTTTTCTTTTAGGATCTGGAATGACACTTCGCGCTGGTATGCAATTGCGTGTCGAGGTGACTGTCTCTTCGAAACGTAAACGTTTGACACGTTTTTTTGAAACCATCTCTGCTCTTTTGGGAACTGTAGTTTGTACTGCATTAGCGGTGTGGTTGTTCAGCTTTACTCTTCGCACATATGGTTATGGCGAAGTATCTCAAGATAGTTTTACGCCCTTGTGGATTCCGCAAAT
Organism: Nitratireductor sp.; assembly: GCA_045105915.1. GTDB lineage: Bacteria > Pseudomonadota > Alphaproteobacteria > Rhizobiales > Rhizobiaceae > Salaquimonas. The sequence continues at coordinate 5,781 of JBGCEA010000222.1, read as the reverse complement.
GGTGTTGACCATTGGAGCTGTCACTTTGGCATTTCAAATGATTGCCCGTCTTATCACTTGTCTAACAGGTGGAGACGTTAATAATCCTAATCTTGGTGCGGGCACCGCTATAGATTAATGGGTGTATAAGAGGGGGGTAATTCTCTTATAATAATCAATAGATGAAAATAGGGAAAAATTAATGGGCGCTATCGTCACTAGTCTATTTGGACTTTTATTTGGCACGCTTGCAGCTGGGGCTTGGATCGGTATCGCATTACTGACGACCGCAATCGCTCTTGCCGTGATGTTTACAAACATTCCAATTGATAAATTGTTTCCGCAGTATATCTTTAATATTCTAACAACTCCCGATCTTGTTGCATTGCCGTTGTTTATATTGATGGGCGAATTTTTATTTCGCACGCGTTTGTCAGAATCTCTGTTTTCTGGTCTTGCTCCTTGGGCGGGATTGTTACCTGGCCGTTTGCTCCACGTTAATATTGTGGGTTGTTCTATATTTGCCGCTATTTCGGGCTCATCTGCAGCAACCACTCAAGTTGTTGGCCGCATGACACTTAAAGAGCTTCTTAAGCGCGGTTACGACCCTGAGCTTGCCATAGGTGGTCTTGCAGGCGCAGGCACGTTGGGCTTTTTGATACCGCCTTCAACTGTAATGATTATGTATGGCGTATTGGCCAATGAATCTGTGTTGAGATTATTCACGGCTGGTTTCTTGCCAGGTCTTTTATTGTCATTAGCATTTGCTATTTACATCATGATACGCACAACCATAAAGCCAGAACTAATTCCTGAAGGCGAACGCAAATTGCGTCACATGCCTTTGCGCAAGCGGTTTTCGGCGCTTAAAGATCTTGCTCCTGCATTGTTCTTAATTCTATGTGTTTTGGGGTCTATGTATGGCGGTATTGCCACCCCATCTGAAGCAGCGGCTCTTGGTGTGTTGGGTGCATTTATCGTGTCACTTTCGCAAAAAGCTTTGTCGCTTAAAATCTTACGCGACATTGTTTTGGGCGCGGTTCAAACCTGTTCGGTGATGGGCATTATTATTCTTGGTGCTTCAGTTTTGGGTAATATTACCTCGACCTTGGGCATACCTGCAGCTGTTGCAAATGCCGTAACTGCTTGGGACTTATCTCCAATTGTTTTGATTATCGCTCTTATTGCTTTGTATCTTGTACTTGGAACAGTGCTTGAGGGTTTTTCAATGATCGCCACTACCTTACCTGTTGTGTTGCCACTTGTGACAGCCGCTGGATTTGACAAAGTTTGGTTTGGTATCTTTATGGTGTTGGTTGTTGAAATGGCGCAAATTACGCCACCTGTGGCGTTTAATTTTGCCGTCATTCAAAACATCACTGGGCGAAGTACGTCTTATATCGCGAAAGTAACATTCCCGTTTTTGATTATCATGATTTTGTTTGTGATCTTACTCGCAGTATTCCCTCAGATCGTCACAATCATGCCCGAGCTTTTATTGGGATGATGAGGCGGACTGTCTAAACAAGACAACGCAGAAGACTGCTAGGTGAAGTGTAGCAGATTGTTGCTTTAAAAATGCAAAAGCCAAAGTGAGCAAGAGGGCTCTCTTTGGCTTTTTTCTTTACATTCATCAACTCGTTTTAAATAATGGTGCCGCGTGCTGGTTTGTCATGCTTGATTGTAAAAATCATGCCGTCCAACAATTCTGCAAGGTCTGGTCGCGCAGCAGGGCCATTTGAAATGGCAGCAATTTGAATTGTGGCGTCTGGTCTAATGCAAAAAATGCCCGGCTCAGAAAAGCGTCTATCTGTTTCATCAGGTGTTAGAGGGTCTGATATGTAGAGGTTTAGTTCTCTCATCTGCGCTTCGGTTAAATCGTAACCCACATCAAAAGACCAACCAAATTCTGCAACATCAGCTTCGGCTTTTTCTTTAGGATCAGCAGATACGGTGATAATGTTAAAGCCCGCGTCTTCCCATTCTGTCTTCATGCCTTCAAGCACAGCAAAGTATTTTTTACAGCGCCCACAGTGCTTGCCGCGATAGACGATGAATAACGTCCATTTATCGTCTGGTTCGCCAATGCTAAGTGATCCGCCACCTAATTTGGGGAAAGACATTTTTGGAATTGCTTTACCTGCAATTGGTTTTTGTAAAGTCATGGAATATCCTCTTTATTTACTTGCCATATGCGTGCACTCAGGCACTGGGGTTAGTACTATTTGGTTGTTGAAAAATTTTATAAGGTTATCGACTGTTAAATCGCCCATTGCCTGTCGTGTCTCTATAGTTGCGCTGGCAATATGAGGTGTTAGAATGACATTCTCCATGTCAAACAATTCAGCGGGTGCGTTAGGTTCATCTGCAAACACATCTAGGCCAGCAAAGCCTAAGCGGCCTTCTTTTAGCGCCGCCACTAACTCAACTTCGTCTACCACAGAGCCACGCGCAATATTGATGAGCGTGCCTTCACTACCAAGCGCATTTAGCACTTTTGCATTTACGATTTTGTTGGTGGAGGGGCCGCCTGGTGTAATGGCGATAAGATAATCAACATCGCTCGCCATTTTTGTCAGATCGTCATAATATGCATATGGAACATCGGTTTTTTTGGTACGAGTATGATAGACAATGTCGCAATTAAAGACTTCGAGTTTGGTCGCAATTTCAGCGCCAATACGGCCAAGTCCTAAGATGCCAACTTTCTTGTTTTCAATTGAGCGGGCAAGGGGGGCATTGCCATGTTTTGCCCAATTGCCAGATCTCACCAACTTATCTTCTCGAAGCAAGCAGCGGCTTGTGGCTAGCATTAACAATATAGCTAAATTTGCAACATCTGCGTTTAAGACGTTTGGTGTGTGGGTCACAATGATATTTCTTTTGGCTGCCGCACTGGCATCAATCGCATCGTAGCCAACGCCATAACAAGATATGATTTTAAGGTTAGGCAAATTTTCTATAAATTCTGGACGAACACCTTCATGCCCTTTGGTAGCTAAGGCTTCTATCTTGTCGCCATTGTCTTTTAACCAAGCATCTGTATCAGAAATTTTTGACAGCATATGTATGCTGAAATTTGCTTCAAGCTTTTCCATCATTCTAGGCGTTGCATCGCCAATGAGTAGCAAGTGGGGTTTCATGTTCTCACCTAAGTTTATCGTGTGTCTATCTACTTATTATTATCGATTAATGGTTGTCTCTTAATGATTGTCTCGGAGCGTGTGCTTCTTCGCCAAATTTCAGTTCTTTCTAATCAAGCTATTTTATATCTACTATTGCGCCGCTTGCTTGTATTACTTTGGATGCCAGTGAATGACCAGCTTGCAAGGCATCATCTAAATTAGCGCCATTTGCATATTGATACAAAAATCCTGCATTGAAGCTATCACCAGCTGCGGTGGTGTCTACTACTTTTGTAACCTTTTCATATACTGGCGTATTGTTGGCTGGTGCATTAGCTTCACTGCTAATTGGCAGTGGGCCTTCGGCGCCTCTTTTTAATGCGCCAAAGGTAACGCCAGTTTCTTTTAGTCTTTGTAAAACTGCGGCCTCATCTTTGTCTTCAAACAATAACATTTCATCATCTACAGATGGAAAGGCAATATCTGCTAACGCCCACATTTTTGTGTTTAATTCTTTGGCTGTGTTTTTGTCGGGCCAAAGGCGAGGGCGGTAATTGCTATCATATGCCACTTTGCCTCCGCGCTTTTTATAGTCTTTTAAAAACGCAATTAAATTAGTGCGTGTTGTTGGCGGTAAAATAGCAACGCTAATGCCAGATAAATAAACAAGATCGAAGTCATACAATGCGTCAAAGGTAATTTCGCAGGGTTCTTGAAAGAGTGTTTTTGCTGCTGCTTGACCGCGCCAATAAGTAAAGGTTCGCTCGCCATGCTCATCTGTTTCAACTGCATGTATGCCAGGTATTGTGTCTTGGCGGCGCTCAATAAGATTTGTATTTATGCCACGGCTTTGTATTTCAGAAAATATACGATCTGAAAATGTGTCTTGGCCAAGTGCAGTGATATAGCTTACTTCAATATCAGAGTTTTGTGCGAGCATGCTTAAATATGCTGCCGTGTTGTATGAATCTCCTGCAATGCCAATGGTCGCTAGATTGGCTTGCTCACCCTTATGGGCAACCAGCTCAATCATAACTTCTCCTATGCATGCAATCTTCATGTATAATCGTTCTTTATTAGTTGTTTATATTTAGCTTTATCCTACATGTTTTATTGTTTGGTGAAACCTATTTTGTATAACAAAAAATACTTTCCCCATGTGTTCAGGGCATAATATTGCTTAAATAGATGGTTTATGTATAGTTTGGTCGTACCAAAATAAAAATATTGAGAAGTGAAATGAATTCAATTCAAGACGTTGATGTGCAATTGTTTAATGTGCCTTTGGATGAGGTTTTGAGCGATGCAAAGCATGGCGATCATACGCATTTTGAACTGATCACAGTAACCATTACCCTAGCAAATGGCATGCAGGGCACCGGCTATACCTATACTGGCGGGCGTGGTGGGCGCGCCATAGAGGCTATGCTGAGCCATGATTTAGCGCCTTTCATAAAAGGCAAAGACGGCTCGCAAATAACAAAACTATATGATGAAATGCAGTGGCATATGCATTATGTCGCGCGTGGGGGCGTTGCTTCATTTGCGATTTCTGCTGTGGATATTGCGTTATGGGACATCGCTTGTAAGAGCGCTGGCAAGCCTCTTTGGCAAATGGCGGGCGGCGCTAGTAATGCATGTAAGGCCTATGCGGGTGGTATAGATTTAAATTTTCCACTTCCAAAACTGCTTAAGCAAATTCAGGGTTATTTGGATAAAGGTTTTAATGGCGTTAAAATTAAAATTGGTCAGCCAAGCCTAGAGCAGGATTTAGAACGCATAGCGGCAGTTCGGCAACTGATTGGGCCTGATGTAACCTTTATGGTGGACGCCAATTATTCTATGAGCGTGCCACAGGCAATAGAAGCTGCAAATGCTTTTAAACAATATGATATTTTGTGGTTTGAAGAACCTACCATTCCTGATGATTATGCTGGCTATAAAACGATAACAGATGCAACTGGTGTGTCTGTTGCGATGGGTGAAAACCTACATACAATTCATGAATTTGAATATGCATTTGCTCAATCTGAACTTGGGTTTATTCAACCTGATGCTTCTAATTGTGGGGGTATAACGGGGTGGCTGCAAGTGGCGGCACTTTCGCAAAAGCATGACATTCCAGTTTGTAGCCATGGTATGCAAGAGCTTCATGTAAGCCTTGTGAGTGCGCAATCAAATGGAGGGTGGTTGGAAGTGCATAGCTTTCCCATTGATCGCTACACCATGCGCCCACTGGTCGTGCAAAACCATATGGCCATTGCACCAGACACGCCGGGCATTGGCGTTACTTTTGATTGGGATAAACTAAAAGAAGCGCATGCGAGTAACGCATAAAATCACATGCTTTTACTCGCTATAGTTTGTGCTCAAAACGTTTTAATTAAGCGCAATAATTGGCGTCATTACCCCAGCGATGCTGTGAGATATGCTCGACATTTGCCTCGTGGTGGCGCGCGGCCTCCCACATTGTGCGCCATTCTTTCCAATCATTTAGTTCGCTAGAAGGATTGGCTTTTGATCTTGCAATAAATTGTGGAAATTGGCTGCGCCCCGTGGGTTGGCCTGTAACATTGTAGCGCAAATCGAACGACCATCTATATTCATCACTTTTGTTAGCAAGTGAACAATGGGGCGTTAGTGGGTGGAACAAAACTGCTCCGCCTGCCTTTACGGG
>JBGCEA010000221.1:0-6046 GCA_045105915.1 Nitratireductor sp. | reverse complement strand
CGCAACCAAAGAGGCAACGCCAGTATAACCAAATAAGTTCAACACCCTTGGTTGCTCTTTTCTAGTTTTGTCAGCTTTGGCTTTTTTCAAAGCCTCAACCATAAAGCGCCAATGCGCTGCTTGCTCTGGAAAAACGCCAGTATGTCTAAAAGAAGTAAACCGACCAAAAAACGGAACGCCATCATGCGCCATTGGCCATGTCTCATCCAATTGCTTTTTAGGAAAAGCCCAGCGTCCCATACCTTCTTCATCGGTATCGCCAGTAAAAATGGCATCTGCATTTTTCCATTGTTCTGGAGCTAACGACTTTTGCCAAATCGCCTGCGCTTCTGGTCTGATTATTTTATAATTTTCATAGCGCTCTAGCTTTTGCCCATCGCCGCTATCAAGCAATGCATAGTTTTTATCTGGCGCAGTTTCTAAAATTAGGCCTGTCACTTCTTTTAAGCGGTTTTTGGCAGGCGCTAAACGCGCTGGCTTATCTTTAAATTTAGCGGTGTCTTTTGCCGCTCCCGTGCTAGCGTTAATTCCACTATTGCTATTACCACTAGAGTTGCCGCCAGTGTTGCTACTAGCTTGGCTAAAAGACTGCTCTGTACGTGGCGAGCTTTTTCGATTGCCAGATCTTTTGTTCGAGCCAGCTTTATCGCCCGTGTTCTTTTGCCCCTTAAAAGGAGAGGGTCTTTTGAATTTTGAGTTTTTAGCCATAACGCGCCTTTTTTAACTAGCTCTCGTGTACAGCAAAACAGCACGTTGGAAAACCTCGAATTTGCAGCTCGTGCATGCTTTAAAAAACTTGCAGGCAATAAGCTACAATAGTAACCTTACAACCATAAATTTAATTTTAGGGGTAAAATAATGACACAAGCGTATCGCAATAATCACTGGAAAGTATTTTTTGTAGGCCTAATCTTAGCGGTTATTCTAGCTTACATAGTTTACATTATTGGCTAAGCTAACTTTAGCAATATAGGCAAAGGCTCTATCCAAATGTGTAGAGGCTTTGCCGTCAAATATTTAAGACGCTTGTTTAGCGGCTTCTAATCCTAGCAATTCGTTGGTTTTTTCTGCAGCCAACTCGTCGGCGCGTTTTTTGCTGTTTTCAGCTTCTGCTTTCCATTTTTCAACTTGGTTATGTTCATACTTTGCACGTTTGCGATGGCGCCCTTGCGAGAGCCAAGTAATAACTGCACCAATAAGCAAGCCGGTAATTAAAGCCACAAACACATATACAAAAAATGGTGCTGTAATGGCATAGGCTGGGCTTTCCGGTCTAAACGGGTCTAAGCTCAATGTAATGGGTGTTCTATTTGCTACCGACAATAGAATTAAAACAACAGCAATTGGCACTGAGATAAATAAGAAAAATAGTTTACGGATCATGTTTTGCCCCAGATCGTAGAATTCAAAGTTTTGTTAAAAGATAACAAGAGAATGTAATTGCTCAATTAGCAGCTTAGCTGTTCAAGCGTTCTCTAAGTTCTTTACCAGTTTTAAAAAACGGAACCCATTTTTCAGCAACTGTAACTTTTTCACCAGTGCGTGGGTTTCTGCCAACACGTGGCTGACGATTTTTTACAGAAAAAGCACCAAAGCCACGAAGTTCAACTCTGTCACCATCAGCAAGCGCATCTGTAATTTCACCCAATATTGCATTCACAATATTCTCAACATCGCGTTGATAAAGGTGCGGATTTTTTGCTGCAATTTTTTCAACTAGTTCTGATTTAATCATGCTAATTCCCTAAAAACTGTTTATCTATCTTGCATCATGGAGATGAGGCCGTCAAGAAAGAGACGCTGAGGAAGCGCTTCTTTGATTGTTTTTGCGGTTTGGCCCGCCTCATCTAGGTTTAATTGCCCCAACAACCAGCTAGTAGCGCCATTAATTAAACCGGCAGGATTTGCAAAAATCTGATCTTGCGGTCTAACTGGGCTCCAACTTAGTATTTCTAAAGAATCATCTATTTGCTTTTCATCGACTAGCCATTTGCGTGCAGTTTCTTCATCGCCAAGCGCATCTACCAAGCCATTTTCTTTGCCTTGGCTGCCAGTGAAGATGCTGCCATCGGCCAAACGCTTAACCTGAAAGTTTGTCATCGATCTGCGCTCAGCAACAATATCAACAAACCAATTATAGCTGTCTTGTACCAAGCGATCGATCATAGCTTTGGCTTCATCACTAGCAGGATGAAAAGGCGAAGGCTCTGCTTTTAAGGGCGCAGATTTTATTTCGTTCACAGAAACGCCAACCTTATCAAGCAATTTAGAGGCATCGGCATATTGAAAAATAACGCCAATCGAACCCACAATAGAAGAACGACGCGCAACAATATGATCGCTCGCAGATGCTATCATATATCCTGCAGATGCCGCCAAGCTGCCAACGCTGGTTGCAACTGGCTTTTCTTTTGACAGTGCGCGCACGGCTTCATAAATTGCTTCACCGCCAACAGTAGAGCCGCCAGGTGAAGAGATGTCCAAGACAACAGCTTTTACAGCTTCTTCTTCTTCTAGTTTTTTGAGCAGTTTTAAGAGCGGCTTATCATTTGTAATCACGCCCGAAATTTTAACACGCGCGATATGATCAAAACTTTTCGCGCTAAATTTTTCAAAAGCACCTGTCGCGCTAATCATGGCAATAAGAGCTGCAACAAGCAGCACTATGCTTATCACACGCCAAAAAGTTAAGCGGCGGCGTAATAATCTGCGATCAACAATTTCATCAACGGATTGCATCATAAGGCTGCTATGTTCTCACTAAAAACCATTCTTACCATTCGTAATGTATAAAGGCAGCTTATCTAAAGGTAAAGAAAAACCGCCGCAGATTGCTCTACGGCGGCTCTAAATTTTAATTTTACTTATCTAATTTACATCACAATCGCTTGTTTCAAATATTAAATAACTAAGTTTTGACTATTCGTCGCCTTTTTCTTTCAAAGCAGCGCCAAGAATATCGCCAAGTGAAGCACCCGAATCGGTTGAACCGAACTGAGCTACTGCTTCTTTTTCTTCAGCAATTTCTAGAGCTTTGATAGATAGACCAATGCGACGTGTTTTCTTATCGAACTGTGTGATGCGTGCATCTACAGTTTGACCAACAGAGAAACGCTCAGGGCGCTGTTCGTCACGATCACGAGAAAGGTCAGAACGTTTGATGAAGCTCATAGCGTCAGACTCTACAAGTTTAACTTCTAGGCCATTGTCTTTAACTTCGATCACTTCACAAGTAACCACTGCGCCTTTGCGTAGTGAGCCAGAATCGGCTGCATCACCAACTGGGTCGCCGCCCAATTGTTTAATGCCTAGTGAAATGCGTTCTTTTTCAACATCAACGTCAAGAATAACAGCAGTTACGCTATCGCCTTTGTTGTAGTCTTCAATTGCTTCTTCGCCAGAACGGTTCCAGTCAAGATCTGACAAGTGAACCATGCCATCAACATCGCCTTCAAGACCAACAAACAAACCAAACTCAGTTTTGTTCTTAACTTCGCCTTCAACTTGTGTGCCAGCTGGGTTAGCAGCAGCAAACGCGTTCCATGGGTTATCAAGTGTTTGTTTAAGGCCAAGTGAAATACGGCGCTTTGAAGGATCAACTTCCAAAACAACAACATCAACTTCTTGGCTTGTAGAAACAATTTTACCAGGGTGAACGTTTTTCTTAGTCCATGACATTTCAGAAACGTGAATCAAGCCTTCAATGCCTGGCTCAATTTCAACAAATGCACCATAGTCAGTAATGTTAGTAACACGACCAGAGATTTTTGCTTCAACTGGGTATTTAGCTTCAATTGCTTCCCAAGGATCGCTCTCTAGCTGTTTCATACCTAGTGAAATACGGTGTGTTTCTTGGTTCACACGAATGATCTGCACTTTAATTGTTTGACCAATTTGTAGCAGCTCAGATGGGTGATTAACACGGCGCCATGCCATGTCAGTAACGTGTAGAAGACCGTCAATACCGCCAAGGTCAACGAACGCACCATAATCAGTAACGTTTTTAACAACACCTTCAACTGTCTGGCCTTCTTCAAGGTTTTGAACAATTTCAGAACGCTGCTCTGCACGACTCTCTTCAAGAATTGTACGACGAGAAACAACGATATTGCCTCTGCGACGATCCATTTTCAAGATTTGGAACGGCTGTGGTGCGTTCATTAGTGGTGTTACGTCGCGGATTGGACGAATATCAACTTGTGAGCGCGGCAAGAATGCAACTGCGCCATCAAGGTCAACTGTAAAGCCACCTTTAACTTGGTTAAAGATAATACCTTCAACTTTTTCGCCATCTTCAAATTGCTTCTCAAGACGAATCCAGCTTTCTTCGCGGCGGGCTTTTTCACGGCTAAGCATTGCTTCGCCATTTGAATTTTCAACGCGCTCGATGAAAACTTCAACTTCATCACCTACATTAAGTGTGCCGTCTTTAGCTTTTGCGCCAAATTCTTTTAGAGGTACGCGGCCTTCAACTTTTAGACCTACGTCGATTACAGCCAAATCTTTTTCGATTGCTGTAATTAATCCTTTAACTACCGAACCTTCAACAACGTCGTGTGTTTCATAAGATTCGTTTAGAAGAGCTTCAAACTCTTCCATGGTTGGGTTCATACTGTCCATTATTACTCCTGACAGATACGCTTTGGAAAGTAGCGATCTGTATATGCGCCTTGGTTAGTGTTTCAATCAGCAATTCATAGCCCCGCTTTAAAAAAGCTCATCCTTTATAAAAGGGATGGCGCAAAGGGTAATGTCTTGCCAGTTAGTTTGTTCTATAGCTGTGCTTGCTTAACAAGCTCTAAAGCTGCTTGGAACGCCGCTTCTATATCCATTTTTGACGTATCAATCAAGTGGGCATCTTTTGCGGGCTTTAAAGGGCTGTCTTCGCGGTTCATATCGCGCTCATCTCTCACCTTCAAATCGGCTAAAATTGCCTCATATTCTATGTCTTTGCGTCCGCGCTCTAGCATTTCCTCAAAGCGGCGCTGGGCGCGCACTTCTGGTGATGCGGTAATATATAGTTTTACACTCGCATTGGGGCAAACCACTGTACCAATATCTCGCCCATCTAAAACTGCGCCAGGGGGCGTATTTGCAAATTTTCTTTGCGCTTCTACTAATGCCACGCGCACTTTGCTCATAACAGCCACTTTTGAGGCGGCTTCGCCAATTTCATGAACGGCTAAAGCTGTTCGATCTAATTTACCCAAATCAATGTTATTGGCCACTTCTGCGGCTAAATCTTCATTGTCTAGTGGCAAGCCCACTTGCATAAGGGCTTGCCCAACAGCGCGATAAGTTAAACCCGTATCTAAATGTGGCAATTTAAAATAGCCAGCCAATCGGCGAGACAAAGTGCCCTTGCCAGAAGCAGCAGGACCATCGATTGCTATGATGAGAGATTTACTCAAACTTTGCACCCATATCGCTCATGAGGCCAACAAATTCTGGAAAGCTTGTGGCAATTGGAGATGAATCATCCACTATTACTGGCTTTTCACTTGCCATGCCCATAACCAAAAAGCTCATTGCAATACGATGATCTAAATGCGTAACCACTGCATCGCCGCCGCCCAAACCTTCGCCAGAAGGATTGCCGCGAACTTTAAGCCAATCTTCGCCCTCAGAGCAATCTGCACAATTTAGCTCTAACCCGCGTGCCACTGCCGCCAAGCGATCAGATTCTTTAACGCGCAATTCTGCCAAATCTTCCATGTGGGTTTCGCCAGTTGCAAAACAAGCAGCAACGGCCAAAACAGGATATTCATCAATCATGGAAGCGGCGCGTTCGCCCGGCACCTTTATGCCTTTAAGCTCGCTTTGGCGTACACGCAAATCGGCAATCTTCTCGCCGCCAGATAAGCGCTCATTAGAAATTTCAATATTACCACCCATCTCAATAAGCGTAGTAATGAGGCCAGTTCTGGTTTCATTCATCAAAATGCCAGGCAGTGTAACATCGCCGCCCTCACATATTAGCGCTGCAACAATAGGAAAAGCTGCAGAAGAAGGATCGCTTGGTACTAAAATATTTTGGCCTGTAAGC
>JBGCEA010000220.1:0-7102 GCA_045105915.1 Nitratireductor sp. | reverse complement strand
TTGGAATAGCGCCCATAATAGCGTCTTTTTGCTTATCATTTAGCTTTTCTGTCATTGCAGAAGAGATGAAGCCAGGTGCAATGCAATTGACTGTCACGATACGGCTAGCGATTTCTTGTGCAAGAGATTTTGAAAAGCCGATTAAGCCAGCTTTCGATGCACAGTAATTTGCTTGGCCAGGATTGCCAGTAACACCCACAATAGATGTGATATTAATAATGCGACCACCTTTGCGGCGCATCATTGGGTAAGCGATTTGCTTGGTTAGGCGAAATACAGCGGTTAAATTCACGCGCATTACATCGTCCCAATCTTCATTAGACATGCGTGCAAATAGGCCATCTCTGGTGATACCGGCATTGTTTACCAAAATATCTACGCCCTCTAGCTGCTCTTCAGCTTTTTTGCCAAGCGCATCTACTGCATCCATGTCTGAAAGGTTTGCAGGCAAAACAACAGTTCTTTCGCCAAGTTCAGCCGCTAATGTATTTAGCTTTTCTTCGCGTGTACCATGCAGGCCAACAATTGCGCCTTGTGCATGAAGCGATCTTGCTACTGCTTCGCCAATGCCGCCCGAAGCGCCTGTTACTAGCGCTTTTTTACCTTTAAGATCAAACATTTATACTCACTCCTGAAATTCTATAATTCATAATGGGGCATTTTGTAAAAGCGTTTTGCTTTAACTAGATGCTTCTAAAAACGCATCAATATCTGCAGGTGATGCAATATTAGCGCTTGCTAAATCTCTATTAATTCTGCGTGCTAGCCCGCTTAATACTTTTCCGCTTCCTGCTTCAATTAAATTGGATACACCATTTTGGCCCATCCATTCAACACTTTCGCGCCAGCGTACTTGACCCGTTACTTGTTCAACAAGTCTTTTCTTAATTTCTTCAACATCTGTAATTGGCGCTGCTAATACATTTACAATAAGCGGCACACATGGTGTGTTAGCACTCACATTGCTTAGCGCTTCTTGCATGGCGTCTGCTGCAGGGCTCATCATGGCTGAGTGGAAAGGCGCTGACACTGGCAAAATCAGCGCGCGTTTGGCGCCTGCTTCTTTTGCTTTTTCTGCGGCTTGCTCAACTTCAGCTTTTGAACCTGAAATTACCAATTGGCCACCACCATTATCATTGGCAATTTGGCAAACGCCTGCTTGTTTTGAATCTTCGCAAATTTGCTCAACTTGTGCTTGCTCAAGACCAATAATTGCCGCCATAGCGCCCTTGCCTACTGGCACAGCTTCTTGCATGGCATTGCCGCGTATGCGCAATAATTTGGCAGTATCGGCTATTGAAAAAGTACCCGCTGCACAAAGCGCAGAATATTCGCCAAGCGAATGACCCGCAACAAAACCAACTTTGTCCGCAATTGAGTAGCCTTTGCTCTCAAGCACTTTTACAACTGCCATTGAGACAGCCATCAAAGCTGGTTGCGCATTAGCTGTTAGGGTTAGCGTGTCTTGATCGCCTTCAAATATGATAGAAGATAAATCTTGGCTTAGAGCGTCGTCTACTTCTGCAAAAACAGCCTTAGCTTCTGGAAAAGTTTCAGCCAGTTCTTTGCCCATGCCAACAGCTTGACTTCCTTGTCCTGGAAAGGTCATTGCCACATTGATAGCCGATGTCATATTTGTATCCTTAATTTATTTGCGAAGGTTTAGAGTACCTTATAGCATCCTTTTAGAATTGCAGGCCATAAAAGGGTAAACGTCTTGAGAGTCAAGTTTTTGTCTTTTATCTTGTGGAATAACCACCAAAAACACCACAACTATAGCTATTCGTAATCGCTATAAGCCTTTATTGATAGGCGCTAAACCCATTTCAACTCATCAAATTCTAGTTTAAAGGCGCTTCTATGCTAACCATTTATCACTTGAAAAATTGCGATACGTGCAAAAAGGCCATTAAAGCGCTTGAAGCAAAAGACATTGAGCTCAATTTAATAGATGTTAGAGCCGATGGCATAGATGCCAAAACAATAGAAACTTATGCAAAAGCGGTTGGTTTTGAAACGCTTTTAAACACAAGGTCAACGACTTGGCGCGGCTTAGACGATAGCGACAAGCAAAATGTTGATCTAGCAAAAGCTGTTCAACTAATGAGCGAGCACACTACTCTTATAAAGCGGCCCGTGATTGATAATAATGACGAAATAAGTGTGGGCTGGAGCAAGGCTGTGCAAGAGCAGTATTTGTAGAGCGCATCTAAAATACGCGCGTATTAATGGCCTTTAGCCCATATTATTACGCAATACATGACATTACCTGCTGGACTTACTGGCAATCCAGTTGAGCGCTTGGCGCCAATCAATCATTCGAACGGGTGTTCCGTGATTGCCAGTTTCAAACAATGTTAAGCGAACCGGATAGTTTTTTGCATGCAAGTTTTGATACATGCGCGCAATCTCAACCGCTTTAAACGTTTTGTCTCTTGTGCCATGCGCTATGTAAATGGGTATCTTTTTAGCTTTCGCGGCTCTTGCCTCAAAGCTTTCAGAGCGCATGCCGCCTAGCAATATTAGCCCATCTATTAAAGACGCATTTTTGCTGTTCATTATTTTCCAACAAATTTGCGACCCTAATGAGCCGCATGCCAGCACTAATTTACCCTCATTGGTTTTGCGCTGTTGTTTTAGTAAAGACACTATATCTGCTGTGCCTTTAGCTTCAAAATCTGTGAAATCTGGACTTAAATACGCTCCGCCATTTTCTACCATCAAGTTTTTGACGCGATTAAAATTACCGCCAAAGCGCTCGTCATCAAAACCCCATGTTTTATTGCCATTGCGCCCATGCAAATAAATGACCGTCATTGTAGAGGGCGTGTCTACATTTCCAACGCCCAGCATTGCATGTGCGCCGCCTTTATAGCTCAGCTCTTTTATTTGCTCACTAGAAAACCTTTTAATATAGCTCTCTCTTACCTTTCTAACCGGCAATTCGTCTCTTTTATTGATGTCAAATTGCTCATCATATGGCGCGCGAAGATAGTCACCACTTTGAGCGATCTCTAATGCTTGGCGGTAGGCAAATTTCTTATCTTTAAAGGGCTTTAATGGCCCTGCTATCACTTGGCGCGCTTGGCCTGAAGTGGCTTCGTTTTTTACTTGTGTCAAAATTTGTGAAGTTTCTGAGCTTTGGCAGCTAGAAAGAACGCTTAAACCTAGAATTAGCAAGGCCTTTGCGCCAAACAAACGCCCCAAGGCCAGACTGGATGAAACGCTAAAACAAGATGAATTTAGCCCATTTTGGTGATAAAACTTTAGCCGATGGCTTTGCATTTTATTCATCTCTTTCGTGCACTTGCTACATATGAGGCCAATATATAGCATTAATTCGCAAAAACGCGACTTTTCATGCTTGCAAAACACAGGAATTACTATAAGAACCGCCTTGTTGAGTTTCAGGCTATCCGCCGAAGGCTGAACAAGAGGTTATTTTCCATGGTGAACAGTTCTTAAGTGAACAGGGAAATAACAGGATTTCATAGGAAATCGGCTCTTGGTGTCTTTGCTCTCGACCGTTCCCAAACGCCTTTCCGATCTTTTAGATCATTTGGCGGTTGTTGGAGGCTTTGCGCGGAAACCCTGACAGATAAAAAGGAAAGGCCCTAAATGGCTCTTTATGAATTTACACTACTTGCGCGTCAGGATATTTCTGCACAGCAAGCCGAAGCTCTTGTAGAACACTTTACTGGTGTTTTAGAAGCAAATGAAGGTAAAGTTTCTAAGTTTGAGAATTGGGGTCTTCGCACTTCAGCTCACAAAATTAAGAAAAACCGCAAAGCACACTATCTATTCTTGCACATCGATGCATCTGCAGCTGCAATGGCTGAGATGGAGCGTCAGTTGCGCATTCACGAAGATGTACTTCGTTTCTTGTCTATTCGTGTTGAAGAGCATGAAGAAGAGCCATCAGCAATGATGCGCAAGAGCGATCGTGATGATCGTGGCCCACGTCGTGATCGTGATTCTCGTCCACCACGTGACAATGCTCCACGTGATAATGGTGAAAACAAAGCTGAAAAAGCTGAAACTCCAGCAACAGAAGGAGACGCATAATGGCTATGGCAGCACGCAGACCTTTTAACCGTCGTCGTAAGTCTTGTCCTTTTACAGGCGCTAACGCTCCTAAAATTGACTACAAAGACACAAAACTATTGAGCCGCTACATTTCTGAGCGCGGTAAAATTGTTCCTTCACGTATTTCTTCTGTAAGCCAGAAAAAACAGCGTGAATTGGCACAAGCTATTAAACGTGCGCGTTTTCTTGGCCTATTGCCTTATGTAATTGGCTAATTGCTAGCTCTAAAATTGGTGCGCTCAACTCTACTTTATTGGGCGCACCTTTTATGAATACCTTTATAGCGCCCTTTTGTAATGAGGATTACAAGTCAGACGCGCAAAACAAATGAAACCAAGTTGGACACCTGAGTGCAGTGTCGTCCTAACTGTCAAAGCGACAGGACAGCGAGTAAATGACAAATTTTAGCGCATCTTTTGTTGGTATCTTATCTGGCCTTGCAGCCGGCTTAATGGTGCTTGCTGTGTTAAATTCTGGCGCGCTTAGCTATCCCCTAATTTTCCTTACCCCTATTGCAATTTATCTGGCCTCTATGGGCTGGGGCAATAAAGCTGGCATTTTTGCCGCTATTTTTGGGTGTGGCTTATGCTTTTTGCTTGGCTCTGTCGAAATTGCCATTGCTGCGGCATGTCTAATTATTGGCCCTGCTGTATGGATTGGTCATTTAACCAATCTTGGTCGCCAAAATACTGTAATTGAGGGCGAAGAAGCCGGCACAGAGTGGTATCCAGTTTCTAATATCTTTTTACAGCTTTCTATCATTATAGGCATTATTAGCTTGGTGTTTGTTTCTATGGTTGATTTTCAATCAGAGCAAACGGTTGAACAGCTCACCCAAATGATGCGCGCTGTTGCCCTTAAAAACCCAGAACTAGACATGCCAAGTGATGAAGACATTGTGAAAACACTCGCATTGTTCACAAAACTTGTGCCTATTTTGTCTGGTTTTATTTGGCTCTTTACCCATGCAACCAATGCATGCATTGCAGCTACTATCACGCAACGATCTGGCGTTTTGGCAAGAGCCCATGAAGACATTGCAAGTTCGCTTATGTTGCACCGCGCTATTTTGCCAGTCACCATTGGTGCTTGCTTGGGTCTTTATTATGGCGATGGCCTAATTGCGCAAATTTGCGGTGTTATATTTGGCGTTTGTTTGGCAAGTTTTGCGCTTGTTGGACTTGCTGGCGCGCACATAAATCTTAATCGCAATAATGGCGCATTTTTTATTTTGGCGCTTATTTACGCAAGCATTTTTATCTTCTTAATGCCTGTCATCTTTTTCATTGTCACTGGCATCGTAAGATTTTTCACCATGGGCTCAATTGGCCCATCTATCAATCATCCTAAATTTTAATAAATTGAATATCTGAAAGGAAACAACATGAAAGTTATTCTACTAGAGCGCATCGCCAAACTTGGCTCAATGGGCGATGAAGTAAATGTAAAAGACGGCTTTGCTCGCAACTTTTTGCTGCCACAAGGCAAAGCACTACGTGCGAACAAAGAAAACCTAGCACGCTTTGAAGAGCAACGTGCTGAACTTGAAGCGAAAAACGCAGACCGCAAAAAAGACGCTGACGCGATCTTTGAAAAACTTAACGATACACAATATATCGTTATTCGTTCTGCTGGTGAAACTGGTCAACTTTACGGTTCAGTATCTCCGCGCGATATTTCTGCGACACTTGAAGAAAGCGGCTTTAAAGTTGCACGTTCACAAATCGCACTTCCTGAACCAATCAAGACAATTGGCTTGCACGCTGTTGAAGTAACTCTTCACCCAGAAGTAATGGCTAACATTCAAATGAATGTTGCACGTTCTGAAGACGAAGCTGTTCGCCAAGCTGCTGGTGAAGATCTTTCAGGCAAGAGCCAATATGACATTGCTGAAGAAGAAGATGATATCGATCTTTCTGACGTATTTGAAAACCCTGAAGACGCTGAAATTGGCGACGAAGATGGCGCAGAAGCTGATACATCAGCTGACGCTTCAGATGAAGGCGACGATAACAACGCTGAATAATTTTAATTCAGTTTTGATTTTAAAGGCGATCTTCGGGTCGCCTTTTTTATTTGTTATGTGTTTAAAGTGAGCCGACTCACTTTTAGCTGTCAAATTCAAATACAAAATGTTGCACAGCCCCTGTGAATATCGGTGAACGTTACCTAAATAACAAATGCCTTGTTTCACTTGGCTCAATTTATAGTAATGTAGCTTTATAGATTTTTAGGAAAAAAATTAAAATATGTCTGACAATATAGCGCCGTTTAATCCTGCAAATGCAAACATGCCTGCCAATACTGGCGATGGAAAAGATGCGAGTTATCGCTCTGCACCGCAAAACATTGAAGCGGAACAAGCATTGCTGGGTGCTATTTTTGTAAACAATGACGCTTATTATCGTGTTTCAGATTTTTTAAAGTCTGAACACTTTCAAGAGCCTATTCATTCGCAAATTTATAAAGTTGCATCTGATATGATCCGCGCAGGTAAACGCGCAAACCCTGTAACTCTGAAAACCTTTTTGCCGGCTGATGAAAAAATTGGCGACATAACAGTGATGCAATATTTGGCGCGCTTGGCGGGCGATGCAACCACCATTATTAATGCCGAAGATTATGGCCGCTCTATCTATGATTTGGCTACCAGAAGAAACCTCATTAATATTGGTGAGGACATGGTGAACATTGCCTATGATGCACCTGTTGATATGCCGCCAAGTGAGCAAATTGAAGAAGCTGAACAACGCTTATTTCAGTTAGCAGAAAAAGGCGCTTATGATGGCGGCTTTAATGATTTTGGCTCTGCTGTTAATACCGCTATTGATTTAGCGGCTGCGGCCTTTGAACGTGATGGTGGTCTTTCTGGTATTGCCACTGGCATTAACTCGCTGGATAGCCGCATGGGCGGCTTGCAAGCATCCGATTTGATTGTTCTGGCTGGACGCCCAGGTATGGGCAAAACTTCTCTTGCTACCAATTTGGCTTTTAATATTGCTGGCAATTATAAAGG